>CAMLKY010000406.1 GCA_946480545.1 uncultured Acidobacteriota bacterium | reverse complement strand
GAGCGCGTTATTCAGACTCTCCGCTCCTTGCGGCGTCGAAGCGTTTCGAGCCAGACCGCCGAGGATCGTTGGCAGGGCCGCTTGAATGGCGGCGTTAACGGCCGACGGCTCGGCACCCACATTGCTGCTTATCTCGTTGATCGCGTCGTTGCCCTGCGCGGGGCCGAGAAGATCTTGAAGTGAAAACATTGAGTCCCCTCCTGTTTCGGATTGATTGTTTCAGTCTTTAAGTACCCTAGCACGAACCCACCATATCCTTTAAGAATTGCGGCGCTGGTCAAACGCTCGATGCCGCCTTTCGACATCGATAGATAACAGGCGGTCACAGAATGAAACCGGTCACACCGGGCCGCGTATACACTAGACGTGGTCAAATAGCCAGATTTTGTACTTTCATCTAAACAGAAATCCAGAGGTGTCTATGCAGCGATCGTTCGTACTGTTATTGCTTTTTACTTTTTTTGTTTCCGCGTCGCCCGTTCCGGCGACGAACGCCAGAGCCGAACCGGCAATAAGGACCACTCCGCCTGCGCCGAAATACTCGGACGCTGAGCGTCACGCCGAGCTGGCCCGCCGCCGGGCAGCGGTTGCCGCGAAGATGGCGGATAACAGCATCCTCATACTTTTCAGCGCGGAACCGAAGCTCTACGCGAATGATGTCGACTACGTTTACCGCCAGGAAAATAACCTCTACTACCTGACGAGCCTCAAACAGGACAACGCGACCCTTGTGATCACCAAAACCGGCGGCTCGGTCAAGGAAGTACTGTTCCTTCCGAAGCGAGTTCCGATACGGGAAGCATGGGAAGGCAAGATGTACTCGCGCGAGCAGGCGTCTCGCATCTCAGGCCTGAAGACGATCGTCGACGCGTCCGAGGCGGCGGACTTTCTGAAAGCGGTGCGAGAGAAAACCACTTTCGCCTCCAAGAACGACGGAGTCACGATCCCGACCGCGGTCGAGCGCGTGTATCTGTTATTGCCGCGGGCCGACCAGGATGTAAACGGAAAGCGCGAGTATCGCGTCGAGGCGGAATTCGCCGAGGGACCGAGCGAGCAGAAGATCGAAAACGCAAGAACGATCTTCGACGAGCTCCGCCATGTGAAATCCGCGTACGAGCTGAAGATGCTCCAGCACGCGATCGACATTACGACCGAAGCCCAGATGCGATCGATGGCGATGGTCGGTAGAGCGAAGTGGGAATACGAAGTGCAGGCCGAGGTCGAGTACACTTTCCGACGCCGCAACGCCGACTTCTGGGGCTATCCGTCGATCGTCGGCTGCGGCCCGAACGCTACGACACTGCATTACGTCGAATCTCAGAGCGAGGTGCGGAAGGGCGATTTGCTGCTGATGGACGTCGGCGCCGAATACGAGCACTACACAGCGGATGTCACACGCACATTTCCGGTGAACGGCAAGTTCTCGAAGGAACAGGCCGAGATCTACCGGATCGTGTACGACGCGCAGGAAGCAGTCGGGCGTGCAACAAAGCCCGGCGTTACATTCCAGGCGTTACAGGGTATTGCCCGCGATACGATCGCTGACGGCCTGCTTAAGCTTGGGTTGATCACGAAGAAGGAGCAGGTCGGCATCTGGTTCATCCACGGGCTTGGACACTGGCTGGGAATGAACGTGCACGACGTCGGCTCGCTCCCGGGATGGTGTTTACGAATGAACCCGGTATCTACATCCGCGAAGATGCCCTCGACAATCTTCCCGACACACCCGAGAACAAGGCGTTCATCGCCCAGGTCCGCCCGGTGTTCGAGAAGTATAAGAACATCGGTGTCCGTATCGAAGACGATATGCTGGTAACCGCGACGGGCGTCGAGTGGATGACAAAAGCGCTGCCGCGGAAGCTCGAAGACATCGAGCGCTTCATGGCAACGGCTTCGAAGGAGATGGCTTACACCCCGAGATTCATGTCCGATGAGATGACTCTAGCTATTATCGGCGACAACTCGCTGAACGGGTCTACGGCGCGGCGAGGCTTCGTCCGCTTCGAGAAAGGCGGACACGCGCATTCGGAATAACCGAAGCTTCAGTCTAAGGCAACAGCGGGGGCGAGCCGCCCTTCTGGACTGCGAATGTTATTGTCTCGACGGGTGCACAACGCAGATCGAGTCAATAACAATTTCAGGACCGGAACGGCGTCTTGCCCCCGCTTCTTCTCGACCCCCTCGACATTGATCGCGTCTCGGTAGATGATAGATTCGTCACGAATCTTCATGCTTCCCCTCGTAATCGTAAATCCTAAATCCGCCGCCGGATCGACTCGCGAAAAATGGTCTGCCATCGCGAGCGATCTTCGCACGCACTTCGGGCCGTTCAGTGTTGCATTTACGAAAGCGCCGGGTGACGGTATCGAACTCGCGAAGCGCGGGGCCGAGTCCGGCCGGACATTTGTCATCGCATGCGGTGGCGATGGAACTATCAACGAGGTCGCGAACGGGCTTCTCCGATCGGGAAAGGATGTCGAGCTTGGCATATTTCCTTCCGGGACCGGGGGTGATTTTCGTCGCACGCTCGGAATGCCTAACGGAACGCGCGAGGCAGCCCGGGCTTTGCGCACCGGTCGCACCGAGGAAATCGATGTCGGACGGATCAGCTTTATCGATCACGATGGGAATCCGGCCGAACGGTTCTTTCTCAATGTCACTTCGTTCGGGCTCGCGGCATCAATAATCGAACGGGTAAAGGGGAGCACCGCTCTGTCATGGCTTCCGCTCGATACGGTTCGCGGGCGTGCGAGCTTTGCGCTGTCGACCCTGCAAGAGGTCGTGGCGCTCGGTGCGACATCGGTCCGTGTCCGGATCGACGACGGCGATGAGCACACCCTTCAAACCGTCAACTTTTGTATCGCCAACGCGCGTTACTTCGGAGGCGGGATGATGATCGCGCCCGAGGCGAAGTTGAATGACGGCTTTCTCGATGTGATCAACATAGGCGATATACGAACTGCCAAAATAATCCTGAATGCCTATACCCTCTATCGCGGCACCCACATCGATCTTGCAGAAGTAAAGGACACCCGGGCAAAACGCGTGGAGGCGCGTCCGCTTGGTCTGGATCAGGAGATCCATATCGAGGTGGACGGAGAACTGGCAGGCCGACTTCCGGCAACCTATGAGATCGTTCCGAAAGCTCTTCGAGTGAGAGTCGGTGGCAGTCAGAACGGCGAGCGGTAGCGACCCGGGCTTTGCGTCTTGTCAGAACCGCGAGCGGTAGCGACCGGGCTTTGCGTCCTGTCAGAACCGGAAGCGGTAGCGACCGGGGCTTTGGCGATAACAGCCTCTAACCGCAGATAACGCAGATGACGCAGATCAGGAAAATGATCAGA
>CAMLKY010000405.1 GCA_946480545.1 uncultured Acidobacteriota bacterium | reverse complement strand
TTCATGCGTTTCCCAGGGAACTATCGGTGAGGATTACCGATGGCTCGACGATACGGGAGAAGAGTGTTTCCGTGGAAGAGCTAGGCGGAATCTCGGCGGTCGAACCTGTTCCGGTCGGACTGGTATTGTTAACTGAGTATGCGCCGGATGCCGTGTGGGATCCGGAGCGTCTCAGCGTTGGTCGGGGTATCCTGGAGGTAATCCCGCATACAATACCGAGGAACTTTAATACCGAGTTCTCATTAAAGGTGTTGAACGCTGCTCTGAGGGATGCAATAATACTGAGGACTCCGCGTGCGGATGCAGCTGATTTTGCAATTAAACTATTGTCTTTTTTTGACAAATTTACTAACTTGACTACAATTACCTAACCTCAAGGTTAGCTATTTTTTGGAGGAGAAAATGAATAACTCGCAATGCCCAATTGCACGAAAGACTGGACTGGTCGTCCAGGAGGTGCCCGATGAGGTCCTTGTATACGACCTCGAGAGCAACAAGGCCCACTGCTTGAATCAATCGGCCGCCATGATCTGGAGATCGTGCGATGGAAGTAACTCGGTCGCAGATATCGCAAAGCTTGTCGAAGCGCAGGCAGGCGGCAAGGTTACGGAAGACTTTGTGTGGCTGGCGATAGATCAGCTTAGCCAGAATAATCTCCTCGAGAAGGAAGTGGCTGTGACCTTCGCTGGTCGATCGCGTCGTGAGGCTATCAAGAAGATCGGTATGGCTTCGATGGTCGCGGTTCCGATCATCGCCTCGCTCGTCGCTCCGCAAAGCGCACTCGCCGCGGCTTCATGCACATGCGTAAGCCCTCCGTCGTGCGGAAACTCGAATAACGCCGGATGCCCGTCAAGGGTCAACTGCAACGGTGATGGTCTGTGCGCACCGTAAGAAGGGCGAGAATCATTCTTTGAAAGAGCAGCAGAATTACACTGCTGCTCTTTTTAGCTTTTGCAGGCATGACTGATGAATACCGCTGGTATCTCTTAGCCAAGAAGCGGTCTGAAGGGCTGATCGTTAATGCTTTTCGCGAGTACCGCAAACACGGCATCGAACCCATCCTGATAAAGGGATGGGCCGCAGCCCGGAATTACCCACCAGACCATCCGCGTTTCTTTGGCGATGTTGATCTCGCCGTTGCCGAATCTGATTATCCGAAGGCACAACAACTTCTCGAGCGGGAGGACTCGCCTATCGAAGGGGTCGACCTACATCGGGAGTTACGCACACTCGATACTCTGAGCTGGGAAACGCTGTTGGCGAATTCCGAGCTTACGGAGCTCGACGGTGAAATGATCCGGGTCCTATCGCCCGAGGACCACTTGCGGGTTATGGTCGTTCACTGGCTTACGAATGGTGGGGAAAGTCGAGAGCGTCTGTGGGACATCGCTTACGCCGTTAAGAACCGGCCTCCAAACTTCGACTGGGCCAAGTGTCTGAATGTTGTCAGCCGAGAGCGGCGTGGGTGGGTGATAGCGACGATCGGGCTCGCACACTTGTATCTTGGTATCGACATTTCTGATTTACCATTCAAAGACGAGGCGAGCCGGGTGCCGCGATGGCTGACAAGATCCGTTGAGCGATCGTGGAAATCGGGAGTGCTGCAGGCACCACTTCATACAAGGCTACGAGATCCGCGCGCTCTACTGACGCAACTCAGAAAACGCATTCCGCCGAATCCCATCCAGGCGACCGTTGACTGCGAGGGTGCCTTCGATGAAGGGTCACGGTTTCGCTATCAGGTTAAGGATGTATTCATCCGACTCGGACCGTCGATAAGGCGCGTCATACCGGCGATAATAATCAGCAGTCGGAGAACGAAGGCATAGTATGGACATCACACTGGCTATCGACTGCGCTGTAAGCAAGGGAACTATCGCGTTGTTTCGGGACAGCGGTGTGGTCGCGTCAACCGCGGCGACAGACGAGAGCCCCTCTCGCGCCGAAGAGATCCTCGGTGTCGTCCAGAAACTCCTATCGAATGCAGACACGGAGGTATCTGAAATCACTCGGATCATCGTATCGACCGGTCCGGGTAGCTACTCCGGGATACGGATCGGCATCGCGACGGCCCTTGGTTTGAAGAACGCTCTCGGCGTGCAGTGCCTGGGCGTTTCCGTTCTCGAAGCTCTCGTTTCTCACGCTGGCCTGTCTGGTAATGTCATCGCGGCCATTCCGGTGGGAAAGAAGGACGTGGCATGGCAGGTTTTCAATTTGGCATTGGGAAGTGGCGGCGGGCCCGAGCTTTCCAGCGAAACCGATTTCGTCGAGAGTTTGCGTCCGGAATTTACACTGGTCGCACATTCTGAGTTACTGAACCGCCTCGGCGAGACGCTGCCTCCCGGAATTAAGGTGGTAGATGCTGGGACCGCGGTCGCTGAGTGGATCGGACGAATGAGCTTCGCTGCGTCCGGCGACTCGAATCTGTCGCCGGTTTATCTCCGCAACAAGAGCCACGCGGGTAATCGCTTTTAGTTTGATGAAGATCAGAAAAGCTGCCGCGAGCGACATCGACCATCTTCTCACGATTCAATCGGCGTGCGGCCTTAGCCCATGGACCCGCGATGGATACCTCGACGAGATCACCCGGCACGATTCGGTGATCCTGGTCGCGGAGGACGAGGGAGCCCCGCTAATAGGGTTCCTAACAGGCAGATTTTATCCGGAAGCCGGTTCAACAGCCGGCGAAGCCGAATTGAACAATATCGGTGTGCTTCCTTCACATCAGGGCTGCGGAGTAGGCTCTGCGCTTCTAAAAGATTTTCTTGAAAGAGTTGGAAACGAGGGCCGGGTGACAATAACGCTCGAGGTGCGGGAATCTAACGGCCGGGCCAGAGAATTCTATTCAAAACACGGTTTTATCGTTGCCGGAACGAGAAGGGCCTTTTATCGTGAGCCGGTTGAAGATGCGCTTATAATGAGCCTCACGCTTCCTGACCGAACGCTGTAATTATCCGTTAACAGGTGCTTGAAAATCGTCGCCGAGTTGGTTTAACATCGAGCTTGAACACGACATGATTTCAGATGCCGGTTCAATTTTTGAAAAGTGAGGAACAACGCGCTATGGACCTATCAACTCCTGATGTTGTAAGAGACGAACTGATAAAGAACAACGCGGCTTTCAGAGATCTGGTTCAGCAACATCAAACTTACGAAGAACGATTGAGCGAATTGGCCCACCTATCATATCCCAGCGACGACGAGCAGCTCGAAGAGACCACCCTGAAGAAAAAGAAGCTACAGATCAAAGACGAGATCTATGCAATGATGCATGAGTATTCGGTTTCGCACTAAGATTTTTCCTGAGTAGATTTGAATCGACGGCGCCAGGACAGCGCCGTTTTCATTTT
>CAMLKY010000404.1 GCA_946480545.1 uncultured Acidobacteriota bacterium | reverse complement strand
CGTTTGCGCATGCCGTCCTCAGACATCACCGCAAATCCTGCACGAAATGTGAGACACTCGTCCCATTAAAACCGAGATGGAACACTTCGATGTACTTATCGTCGGTGCGGGACTCTCCGGTATCGGTGCCGCTGCACACCTTAGGCTGGAATGTCCGGACAAAAGCTTCGCGATCCTCGAGGGCCGTGAAGCGATGGGCGGGACGTGGGATCTTTTCCGTTATCCCGGCGTCCGTTCGGATTCAGACATGTACACCCTCGGATACAGGTTTCGGCCATGGACTGATCCAAAGGCGATCGCGGACGGTCCGGCTATCCTCAGGTACATCAATGAAACTGCGAGGGAGTTCAATCTCGAGAAGGCCATCCGTTACAACCATCGCGTGATCCGTGCCGTGTGGTCGACCGCTGATGCTCGATGGACGGTTGATGTCACAACACCGAATTCAGATCTACAGATAAGCTGCAACTTCCTTTATCTCTGCACCGGTTATTACGATTACGAATCCGGCTACACACCTGATTGGCCAGGCGTCAATCGTTTTCGCGGCCCGCTCATCCACCCGCAAAAGTGGCCGGAAGATCTTGATTATCGAAACAAGCGAGTGGTAGTGATCGGAAGCGGGGCCACGGCTGTCACACTCGTCCCGGCGATGGCTGAGACGGCCGAGCATGTCACGATGCTTCAGCGGTCGCCGACATACATCGTCTCACGTCCATCCGAGGACAAGATCGCGAACGGGCTACGCTCGATGCTCCCGCCACGAGCCGCCTACGCGATCACCCGCTGGAAGAACATTCTCTACAACCAGTTCTTCTACTCGCTCGCACGATGGCGGCCGTCCGTGATGAAGCGGCTACTCCAGAAAGGTGTGGTGAACGAGCTCGGCGACGATTGTGATCTCGGTAATTTCACCCCGCGTTACAATCCCTGGGATCAGCGTCTGTGTCTCGTTCCCGATTCGGATCTCTTTCGCGTGTTGCGTCAGGGCAGGGCCGAGATCGTTACTGACGAGATCGAATCGTTCACCGAGAACGGACTGCAATTGCGGTCCGGCAAGCATCTCGATGCCGATATCATCGTTACGGCGACGGGTCTTGTGATGAAGATCATGGCGGGGCTGCAACTGATCGTCGATGACAGGCCCGTCGATCTGTCGAAGACGATGGCCTACAAGGGAATGATGTACAGCGACGTTCCGAATCTCGCATCCGCGTTCGGATATACGAATGCATCATGGACGCTAAAGTGCGACCTTACCGCACAGTACGTGTGTCGGCTGCTGAAGTATATGGACACACACGGCTACTCGATGTGTGTCGCAAGATTGAATGATCCCACGGTCGAACCGGTTCCGGCCGTCGACTTCAACTCCGGATATGTGCTGCGCGCGCTTCCTACACTTCCCTCTCAAGGTTCGAAGATGCCGTGGCGGCTACATCAGAATTACATCAAGGACATCCTCATGCTCCGCCACGGGAGAGTCGATGATGGAACGATGGAATTCAGTCGCGGAGGGACATGACTGGAAGTGGGGCGCAAAATACTCGAAAAGACGCGAAATGAAGATTCTAATTTCGCGTCCTTTCGCGCATTTCGCGGGCGAATATTCTCCGTGGGCAAAAAGCGCCCTCCTGCGAGTCGCGTTCCCTGCCTGTGGTGTTAGAAAGCCTCGCCGAAACTAACTTCACCGGCGACCGCGACCTGATAGGCCGAGACACGGCGCTCGAAGAAGTTTGCGAGCTCCTGAACGTCCTGCAGATCCATGAATGAGAACGGGTTCTTTGCGCCGTAGACTTTTGGAAGACCGAGCATGGCGAGGCGCTGGTCGGCAATGAACTCGAGATACTGCCGCATGTCGGCAACCGACAACCCCGCGACGCCACCGCTGAGGATGTCTTCGGCGAACTGCATCTCGCACTCGACTGCCTCGTCGAGCATGGTCACGATATCGCGTGTCAGTTGATCATCGAAAAGCGCCGGCTCTTCGGTTCGAACCTTCTTAACTACCTCGTAAGCAAAGTTCATGTGCGCCGATTCGTCGCGGAACACCCAATTCGTTCCGGCTGCAAGACCATGCAGCAGGCCCTTTGACCTGAGGAAGTACACATAAGCGAATGCCGCGAAGAAGAACATGCCCTCGATGCACGAAGCGAAACAGATCAGGTTGAGCAGAAACTTCTTCCTGTCCTCGGCAGTCTGAAGCGACTCAAGCTCGCCGATCGAGTCGATCCACTTCAAGCAGAAATCGGCTTTCTTCTTGATCGACGGAATATTCTCGACCGCCGCAAACGCCGCGGCACGTTCATCGTGATCGGGGATGTACGTATCAAGCAGCGTAAGGTAAAACTGCACATGCAGCGCCTCTTCGTACAACTGCCGAGACAGGTACATCCGGGCCTCCGGCGAATTGATGTGCTTGTACAGATTCAGCACGAGGTTGTTGGCGACGATCGAATCGCCCGTCGCAAAGAACGCGACCAGCCGGTTGATGAGATGCCGCTCCGCGGGCGTCATCTTCGCCCGCAGGTCGCCTACATCCGTCGAGAAATCAACTTCCTCAACCGTCCACGTGTTCTTGATCGCGTTCTTATACATCTCGTAAAAGTCCGGATACCGCATCGGACGAAGGGTAAGGTTGAAACCTGGGTCTAGTAGCATAGTTTTCGCCTCGCCACTTAGTGGCGTCTGAATTTCATGCGGCGCTACGCGACGCGATTCGTTTTCAACTTACTGTGGCCTAAAGGCCACGGCTAAGGTCGTCAGCCGCTAACGCGGCGAGTCTTCTACTGACACGCCTCGCATGCCTCGGGATTCTCGAGCGAGCAGGCCAGGGCCTCTTCATCCGAATAGGCCTGAACTTCTTTTTCCGGCACCAGCTCCGACGTTTTGTACTCTGCCGTCACCTGATTGATCTTCGTCGCCGGACGCGAGCGGAGGTAGTAGGTTGTTTTCAATCCCTTCTGCCACGCGTACATGTACATCGACGAGAGTTTGCCGATGTTGGGGCTTTCCATGAACAGATTCAGCGACGCTGACTGATCGATGAACGCTCCGCGGTCGGCCATCATGTCGATCAATGAACGCATCGGGATCTCCCACGCCGTGCGGTAGATCTCTTTCAGCTCGGGCGAGAACTCTTCGATGTTCTGCACCGAACCTTCGCTCAGCTTGATCTTGTTTCGGATCTCATCGTTCCAAAGCCCGGCAGTCTGGAGCTCCTGCACGAGATACTTGTTCACCTGCACGAAATCTCCAGACAGCGTTTCGCGCTTGAAGAGGTTCGACACCTGCGGCTCGATGCATTCGTAGCAGCCGGCGATCGAGGCGATCGTCGCGGTCGGCGCGATCG
>CAMLKY010000403.1 GCA_946480545.1 uncultured Acidobacteriota bacterium | reverse complement strand
GGGCGCAGCGGTACGGCGGCTCTACCGATCACAGTCCGCGGCGTTCCAGGGCCGAACGGAGAATTGCCCGTCATCGATGGCCGCAACGCGACAACGCCTCCGGGACTGAACTTCTGGAGCGAGAACCGCGGGGTGATAAAGATCGGCGGATCGAATGTTCCGTCAAGCACATTCGCAAAGTTCATCGTCATCGAAAACCTCGAGATCCGAAGCGGCCATCCAAGCTATACCTTCACGAACGATTCCGGCGGTACCGAAACTTATTCCACATCGGCGTCATCCATCTACGTCGAGCGCGGCGAGAATATAACGGTCCGCAACTGCCGAATCCACGACAGTGCAAACGGATTCTTTGTCGCCTCGGGCGATGACGGCGTTTCGCGGAATATTCTGGTCGAGGGAAATTACATTTTCGGCAACGGCGTGACCGGGAGCATATTCCAGCACAACAACTACACAGCCGCCTTCAACATCACATTTCAATACAACCGGTTCGGTCCACCCCGCGCCGGCGCACCCGGCGTCAATCTCAAGGACCGCTCGGCCGGGCTTGTCGTCCGTTACAACTGGATCGAAGGCGGCAATCGTAATCTTGATCTGGTCGATGGCGAAGACAGCTCGATCATTCGCACCGCACCCGAGTACCGGAAGACGTTCGTCTACGGCAACATCCTGATCAAACAGGATGGCGGCAACAATCAGGTTGTTCACTACGGCGGTGATAGTGGGACGACCGACGACTATCGAAAGGGAAAACTCTACTTCTACAACAACACGGTATATTCGACGCGCGCCGGTACGACGGTGGTGATGCGGCTCTCTACGAACGACGAGCAATGTGACGCCCGCAACAACATTTTCTATAACACGGCATCCGGTACGTCTCTGGCGATGCTCGCCGAATCGGGAACGCTCGCACTGGCGAATAACTGGGCGAAGACGGGCTGGAGAAACTCACACGAGGGCAGTTTCGGCGGAAGTGTCAGCGGCGCCACGACTATGATCACGGGCACCGCGCCGGGATTCGTCGACGGGGCGAATCAGGATTACCGACTTCTCGCAGCATCGCAGGCGGTAAATGGCGGAGTGAATTTGCACGCAGACGTGCTGCCGCTCCATGACGTGCTGAGACAATATGTGAAGCATCAGGGAAGCGAGCCACGCCCTCAGGCCGGGATACTCGATCTTGGAGCGTTCGAATACGCCGCCGCGGCCCCAATGCAGATCAACACGACGACATTGCCGAACGCACGTCGCGGGCGCGGGTACAATCAGTCGATCCAGGCATCGGGCGGCTCGGGCAGCTATCTGTGGTCTGTAACGGCGGGGTCGCTGCCAGCCGGTCTCTGGCTAGATCCACTGACCGGTAACTTACGCGGCAGACCCAAGTTAAAAGGGAATTCGACCTTTACGATCACTGTTCAGGACGTCCAGGACACGACCGTATCTGTGAGCCAAAGCTACGCGATTACGACGTTTCTCCATATTCAACCGTAAAAAAATTGCCGGGTAGCTTCCTAGTCAGTAGAATGCTAAAAGAATCTTTATCGCTGGGCAGTATATGAAAAAGCGGGTATTAGTTGTCGAGGATTACGAGGATACAAGGGTTTTACTCAAGTTCATGGTCGAGAAGTTCGGCTATTCGGTCATCGAGGCCGCCGCGCCAAGCACATCGGCTTCAACCAGGTGCCGATCGACAAGGCCGCCGAATTTCTTCCGGATCTCATACTGATGGACATCGGAATGCCCCTCCTCGACGGACTTTCCGTAGCACAGCTCATCCATGACAGGAAAACCAACAGCCTGGTCCCGATCATCGCTGTGACGGCGTTCAGCGATATCAAGGATGAGGCCCTCAAGGCCGGGTGTGCCGACGTGATCTACAAACCCGTCCAGCCCGAACTGCTGCGTGAAATGCTCGACCGTTATACGACTACCGAAGTCTCGCACTAGTCGAACTGCTTTCTAAACTCATCGAACTCCTGGCGGAAACTATCCAGATCTGCCCGGAGTTTTTCGATTTCTGCCTGAAGACGGGTCACCTCACTCACGGATGTTGTTGCCAGCCGTGTGGCGGCCATCGGGACAGCATCCTGCTTCACTTCGCCACAAAGGGTGTGCGCGTAACGCGCCTCTTTTTGCCCGGGCTGCCGCTCGAGCTGGATGACGATCGGCTCGTCTCGACGTGAAAGACCGTCGAGAGCTTCCTGTACCTCGCCGAGGCCCGAGAATTCTCGCATTCGACCGGTGCGTTCGCGCAGCTCGCCGATCGTCTGCGGACCTCGCAACATCAGGACCGCGACGATCGCGACCCCCGCGTCATCCAGGTCGTAGACACTCGGCAGCATATGCTTGTACTTCACCGTCCTGCTGCCGCTGCCGTAATAAAGGTAGACAAGATTCTTATCGCGCAGGCTGTCGATCGCGGACATGATCGTAGCCTCATCATAGGCGACCACCGGATCGCGATTGCTCTTTTGATTGCATGCCGCTGTGAGGGCGTTGAGGGTGAGCGGGTAATACTCGGGCGTTGTGAGCTGTTTTTCGACGAGGCTCCCGAGAACGCGGGCCTCGACGGGGGTTAGTGCTTCAAGCATAATTCGCCGACTAGATTAATACATTTTGCGTCGGTGCACTAAAATTACCTCGTGAATGTCCTTATTGCTCGAAGCGATGAAGCGATCGAAACGGCCTATTCCCGGCTCTCAGCAGCCGACGTCATCGGTTGCGACACAGAAACTTCGGCGCTGAATTCCAAGTTCGGAAAATTATTCTCGATCCAATTTTCGGATGGCGATCTGGGCGTTTTGATCCCATTGAGCGAAGGTGTGTCGATGCGACAATTGGCATCGCTTCTCGCCGATCCGTCGATAACAAAGGTCTTTCACAACGCGCGTTTCGATCTTGAGTTTCTGACGGCTGCAGGGATACGGGTCGAAAATGTCTTTGATACAATGCTGGCCGAAAAGGTCCTGACACGCGGCGCAAATCAATCGGCCTCGCTCGCTGAGACGCTGTATCGATATTCCGCGGTCGATCTCGAGAAGTCGCACCGCACAAAGTTCAGTCGGTCGTGGAACGGGATATGGACCGACGAGCTTGTAGATTACGCTCTCGCGGATGTAGTGCATCTCCCCTCGTTGATGCGCGAGCAGACATCGTGGATGGAACGGCTCGGACTTACTGCAGAGTTCGAGGAACAGATGCGTAAAGTTCCAGGTTTGGAGTACAGGCTTTAGCTTGGTTTGGAGTGCAAGCTTTAGCTTGGTTTGGAGTGCAAGCTTTAGCTTGTGCTCGCGAAAAGACAAGCTAAAGCTTGCACTCCAAAACGCTGCAAAATTACCAGCGATGAT
>CAMLKY010000402.1 GCA_946480545.1 uncultured Acidobacteriota bacterium | reverse complement strand
CACCTGACCGTAGGGAACGAGACAGTCGTAGAGATTGTTTGCGATCGGCACGACGTCCTTTGTTTCGCAGCCTAGGATCTTTCTCGCCTTCGTGTTCGGTCGATGGTAGACGATCGTTATCTTTGCGTCACCGACCGTCTGTGCGATCTCCTGCCGCTGGCTTTCGCTCGACAACACCACCTGACCCAATCCAATACCGGCAATACCAAGTACGACGACAAAAATTCCCAAAAGACGACGCGTCATTTCTCTAGCTTCTCCTTTGCCCGCTGGATGAAGACCCGGATCATTTCGGTGACCTTCTTGGTCATCTCGCTGCTGATCAGTCCCTCGCCGGCGAGCCCCGCGAGGTAATGCAGATCGCGGGCCGACTTTCTGCGCAGCTCGACCATCTGCGAGAAGTGGACGAGCGTTACATTCTTTGCCTTCTCGAGAAAGTCAGCCGAGAAGCGAAGAAAGTTCTGTGTCTCGACTGGGACAGGGAACCACTCGATCCGCTCTTCGGTGTTCTCAGCGAGTTCAACCGCGAACTTTTGCATCATCTGGCCGACGAGCGGGATCTCAGCCTGAATCTTCCAATGGGCCACGCCCTTGGCATCCGTGTGAATACTGGCGATGCCGGGCATCAGCTCGGCAAAATTTGTGATGTCCGAAAAGAACTCCCGGACCTTCTCTATGTTTGTTTGTACTTCGACGTTGTCGCTATACCCTGCTTTTACTGTAAACATCCCTAGAACACCCCGTTGAAAAGTATCGAATTAAAGAACGGCCGCGTCATCGACCGAAATATGCCTCGGAAGAAAGGTTCGTCGGCAAACAAGATCACGTGACCCGAGCCCGTCGGCTCATCGATCAGGTACGACGTGCCCTTCAATAGACGCTCGGTGTTTCCTTCCCAAACAAAGCCCGCGATCGTCAGCGGGCGCCTCGACTTAGGGTCGAAAACCAGAGCGTTTGTACCTTCCTTAGAATAGCGGAAAAAATATCCGCTTGAAAGAAGTACCGGCAGCTCATCCTGCTCGAGCCCGTAGGTCAAATATGTGGTCCGATCGACGGTCGCACGCATGATGGCTCCGGGTACTCCTTCCGGAACCTTGCCTGCATTCGCAGAGGGTGACGCGATCGGCGGCAGCATCGACGGGGTCCAATCCTGTTTGTCAGATTTCGGTTCCGGCGTCGGTGCCGGCTCCAGAGTCGCGTCCGCCGACGGCGATCCACGAGGCGACGGAGACGGTTTCACCTCAGCGTCCTTTCGGCGATCCGATTCATCGGGGGCCTTGCCCTTTTCTTCGTCGTCATCGCTTCCGACAAGTCTGGAAGATGTAAGCCCGACATCCTTGAGCGCGGCAAATACGGATGCTCCGCGGACCGTAACGAGGGTTCCACCATTCGAGATCCAGCCTTTCAATCCGGAGATGCCGCCGCTTCCGAAGAGTGCCGAGTAACGTCCCGGGCTGCCATCCGGCATTATCAGAACGTTGTATCGCGCGAGCGTATTGCCGCGTGCATTAGCAACGGTTAGCGGTGTGAAATCGACGCCATACCGATGGAGCGTCCACCAGATCGAGCCGTATGACGTTTGATCGACGCCTTCGTCGGCGACCATCGCGATCCGCGGACGCTGTAGCGAAACGACGTTCTCGCTGCCCACGCCCGTATCGCCTTCGTCGTTGTAACCATTGTCTACCGCTACGACACGTGTGCCGGTTTGAGCGGCGATTCGGTTGACCGCTTCGTGAATGGAATCTGCGTTTCGCGAGATACGCACTACGAAGCTCCCGCGGTCGAAAGTCCGACCACCTGCCGTTAGACGTTTGGTCGTCACCGCAACGCGATGCCCGTCCTGGAGCAGGCGGATCGCCATTACGGCCGCAGCGTCTGTATCGTACGGAATGATGTATGCGATTCTCGCTCTACCGGAAACGCTACCGGCTTTCATAGCATCGATGGTCTGCTGAGTGACGGGAGTCGCCGCTATCGGCCCGGCGTCCTCTGTCCAGAAAGCGTCGAGTCCGAAGGCGAGCGGCAAGCTCCAAGCCGTTATGTCATAAAACCGATAATCTTCCTTCGACGCCGACTTCCCACGCATCTCATTTCGCTTGAATTTCGCGATCTCTTCGCGAACGAACGCCTCGTCCTGCGGAGTGTCCGGTTCGAGGAGGGCTTTGATCAGACGCTTCTGCGGCTGCGCCAGGTCGATGAAGAAACATCTTCCGCTGCAGCTTTGCGGCACAGTCGGCGAATCCTTTTCATAAGCGTGAGCACCACGCGAATAAGCGACGCCCGAATTACTCAGACCCACCTCGATCCTCATTCTCAAGAGTATCTCGATCATTTCGGCGGCCTTGACCGGATCCTTTCCCGGATCGATGACGATCCGCTTCATCCGTTCGGTGCGTACTTCGTCTATCGCCCGACGACGAAAATCCGCGTAGTCCTGCAGGCGTTGCACACGGTTTCTGGCCGCGGTCTCGAGCGTAGTCATCGATGCGACATAGTGCTTTGCTATCGCGGATCTCAGAGTAACGATGGTACCGTCATCGCGCGTCCAGCGGCGTCCCTTGAAGCCGCCGCCATCCGTTTCGTAGGTCATGCCGGTCGCGCCGTTCAGGGAAGGGAACGAGTCCCAATAACCCACGTAGAAAAGGTCGAAGATATCCCGGACGTAGTAGTCCCAGTTGTTGGCGTCGAAACTTGCTGCATTCGCACGCCCGAACGTCTCGAGCCACTTGTTTGTGACCGGCTGGGGGAGATTCGGGTTAATCGGTAATGCTGCAGGAGGGAAGTGAAACTGCGAAGGTTGGCCGTGGTGATCGACGGCGACCTGCGGGTTCCATTCGAAGAACGCCTTCTGCATGTTATGCGTCTCGACCTGCGTCGCCGCCGTGTTGTCGCGATTCAGATCGAATCGAAAGTGATTGTAACGGCCCTGGACGGTCCACGGTTCTCGATGCTCGAGTGCCGCCCGATCGGCGTTTCCAGTCGCAACCGAGTTGTACCACGTGACGAATCGCTCGTGCCCGTCGGGATTCTCGCCGGTTAGTATCAGCACGACCGTGTTATCGAGGATCTCCAGCGTTCGAGGTTCATTCGAAGCGGCGAGTTGATACATTACCTGCATCATCGCTTCAAACGAAGCGCTCTCGTTCCCGTGGATCGTATACGCCATCCATGCGATAAGCGGATTGCTTTGTGCGATGGATGATGCTTCGGCGGGGGATGTATTTCTGGGATCGACCAGCCGATTGTTTCGCGAACGTATCTCGTCAAGCCGGGCGATATTCGCGGGTGACGAGATCGCAACGAGATGCTGCATCCGGTGCTCGCTCGTTAACCCGATATCGAAAACACGAACGCGGTCG
>CAMLKY010000401.1 GCA_946480545.1 uncultured Acidobacteriota bacterium | reverse complement strand
GCGTACCAACTCCGCATCACGCCCCGTGGGCATGAATATTAGTACCTTGCTTTCCCTGCTGTTACCCCTCGTTGTCGTCACTGTCCATCAATCCGGTAACCGCTCCACGATAAACGGGTACACCGGTCAACACTCCGCGAAAATCGGTCAACGGCTCCCCGAGCTGCAGTCCACCCGGGCCGATGCGAAACTCTCTTATCGTTCTCCCGTGTTGGCCCGTTCGCTTCTTCAATATCGATATCGCCTGTCGGACAGCACCTTCAGCTTCAAAGTACCGCAGCAGGACGACACTATCGGCGAGAAAACTCATGTCGATAGGAGTCTGCATAGTTCCAATGAGACCGTATTGGCCGACAACGAGAATGCTTATCACTCCGTTGCGATTCAGATATCCAAGCAGCTCGTGAAACTGCATTGTCAGGAAGCGCTCCTGGGGCGTCGCCATCATGTATCCGTTTACACTGTCGATCACCACTACCCGCGTTCCGTTATCTTCGACCTCGCGGCTTACCATGTAAGACAGCTCTCCAGGCGTGAGTTCAGCAAGTTGGATCTGACGCACCGCGATCCGCCCTTCCTCGACATACCTCTCAATATCCATCCCGAGCGCAGACGCTCGCTTATATAACGTTTCCGGACTTTCATCGAAAAGGTAGAGTGCCGCGCGCTCGCCGCGTTCGACAGCGGCACACGCGTACATGAGCGAGAGCGTCGACTTCCCGACACCTGCGGGCCCAATGAAGATCGTGCTCGTACCGTACTCGAGCTCTCCGATGAGTTCGTCGAGGTTGTTATGTCCCGAGCTGAGTGAACCTTGCTTGAACTTTACCTTTCGCTCGGGCGAAAGACGCGGGAAGGCAATGATGCCACCGGTTTCGATATTGAAGTCGTGAAAACCAGACTGGAAATTTACGCCGCGCATCTTCACAACGCGCATCGCATGACGCTGGCGTCCATACTCGACGGGTACGTACTCCAAATTCAGCACGCCATGCGCGACACTCTCGAGCTGTCTATCAGGAGATTGCGACGTCCTGTCATCGAGCAACAGCACCGTGCAGTTGCGAGTCAGGAAGTATTGCTTGAGCGCGAGGATCTGCCGCCGAAATCGCAGAGGGTCGCTCGCCAGCATACGCATTTCGGATAGCGAGTCGAAAACGACACGAACGGGGTTTACGCGCTCGACCTCGGCGAGGACGGCCCGAGTCGTCTCATCGAGCTCGACCTCGGACGGATGGAACACCGTATATTGTGATCCATCGGTGAGCCTGTCGCCCGAGTCCGTCAGGTCCATGATCTCGAGCCCATCCAGCGTCCAGCCATGAGATCGGGCAACTGCATCAAGCTCTTCCCGGGTTTCCGACAGCGTGATGTAAAGACATTTTTCCCCGAGTCGGACGCCCTCAATCAGAAACTGAAGTCCAAGCGTAGTCTTTCCCGTTCCGGGATTTCCCTCGATCAGATGAAGACGGTCCTTCGGCAGACCGCCTTTCAATATAAAATCCAGACCAATAATGCCCGTCGACAGACGGGCCGACTCGTGCTTTTCGCTCATACGAAAAAAAAGGGATCTCGAAAGATCCAAAGGTGCTACAGGGTAAATAATTTTCGCACAGAGGAAAGGTCAACCGCAAAAAATTTTGGGATCACTCCCATTCGATCGTGCTTGGAGGCTTCGAGGAGATGTCATATACAACGCGGTTGACACCGCGGACCTCGCTTGTGATTCGGGACGAAACCGTTGCGAGAAAGTCATGCGGCAGCCGCGCCCAGTCGGCGGTCATGCCATCAGTGGACGAAACCGCACGCAGTGCGACGGTTTTCTCATAGGTTCGAAAGTCGCCCATCACACCTACTGACTGGATAGGGAGTAGGACCGCGAACGCCTGCCACACGTCCTTGTAAAGGCCGCTCGAGTGCAGCTCGTCAATAAAGATCTTGTCGGCCTTCTGCAGTAGATCGACCTTCTCGGGGGTAATATCGCCAATGATTCGCACCCCTAAACCCGGGCCTGGGAACGGGTGCCGCTCAAGTATCTTTTCGGGTACCGCAAGATCGCGTCCGATTGCTCGCACCTCATCCTTGAATAGTTCGCGAAGCGGCTCGATGAGCTTCAGGTTCATCTTCTCGGGAAGACCGCCGACGTTGTGATGAGTCTTTATCGTCACGGATGCTCCGCGGAGGCTGACAGACTCGATCACATCGGGATAAAGCGTTCCCTGGACAAGCCACTTCACATCGCCGATCCTGTGCGCCTCGGCGTCGAATATGTCGATGAACTTCGCTCCGATCGCTTTCCGCTTTTGCTCCGGATCGACGACGTCTTGTAGCACGGCATAGAAATCCTGCGACGCGTCGACACCGCGAACATTGAGGTGAAGATTTTCCTTGTACATCCGGAGAGTGTCTTCAAACTCGCCGAAGCGAAGAAGGCCGTTGTTGACGAAGATACAGGTCTGCCGATCGCCTATCGCTTCGTGAACTAGCGTCGCTGCGACGGTCGAATCAACTCCGCCAGACAAGCCGCATACGACGTTGTCGCTCTCGCCGACTAACGTTCGGATCTTCTCGATCTCCTCTTTGATAAAACTCGACGGCGTCCAGTCGCCGCGGCAGCCGCACACGTTGAAAAGAAAATTTCGAAGCACTTCCTTACCCAGCGGCGTGTGCGACACCTCGGGGTGAAACTGCACGCAGTACACACCACGATCCGGGTTCTCCATCGCGGTTATCACATCACCCGTCGTGGCAGTCTTATGAAAGCCATCCGGCAGTGTGGTGAGGTGATCACCGTGGCTCATCCAAACATCAAGCTCGAACGGAAGTTCATTAAAGAGTTTGGTCGCGCCACTTAGTACTTTGAGCTTTGCGTGTCCGTACTCTCTCCGCATCGCCGGCTCGAGCTTACCGCCTAGATCGAGTCCGACGAGCTGCATCCCGTAACAGATCCCAAGCACCGGGGCATTCATGCGATCGTAAAAATCAGTCGGGACGCGCGGCGCGTCCTGGTCTGTAACGGACGACGGCCCACCGGACAGGATTATGCCTTTTGGATTTCGTTTTAGTATCTCGTCAACCGGTAGATGAAACGGATGGATCTCGCAATAGACACCCTGCTCGCGAACGCGCCGCGCAATAAGTTGTGTGTATTGCGATCCGAAATCGAGGATCAGGATTAGTTCGTGCTGCAAAAGATAATCACTCCTTCTCAGACCGTTTCGTCCCGCGATTCGTGTCGACCGCGGATGCGCATCTTGTCAGAACCGGGAGCCGGTAGCGACCGGGGCTCTGCGTCTCGTCAGAACCGGGAGCCGGTAGCGACCGGGGCTTTGCGTCTTGTCAGAACCAGGGCCGGTAGCGACCC
>CAMLKY010000400.1 GCA_946480545.1 uncultured Acidobacteriota bacterium | reverse complement strand
GATCGATATGGGTATGTACCCGCTCGGGTCGTGCACGATGAAGTACAACTCGCGACTCAACGAAAAGGTCGCGCGTATCCCGGGTTTTACGAATCTCCATCCGCTCGCACCCGAAGAGGAATCGCAGGGAGCTCTCGAGCTGATATGGAATCTGCAGAATGATCTCGCCGAGATCACCGGCCTCCCGGGTGTCTCGCTACAACCCGCCGCGGGTGCGCAGGGTGAGATGACCGGAGTCATGCTGATCCGCGCCTTTCTCGACAAGCGCGACGGTGAAGCGTCGAAAGATCGTCGTGTAATGCTGATCCCGGATTCGGCACACGGAACAAATCCCGCATCGGCCGCGATGTCGGGCTTTACCGTAAAGACCGTTCGTTCGACAGACGAAGGCATCACCGATCTCGAACACCTTCGTACATTGTGTGACGAGGGCGGTGTCGCCGGACTGATGCTTACCAATCCGAGCACGGTCGGGATCTTCGAGAGGAACATCCGTGAGATCTGCGAGATCATCCACGAGGCCGGCGGGCTCGTCTATATGGACGGGGCCAACATGAACGCGCTCGTGGGTGTCGCCCGGCCAGGAGACATGGGTGTCGATGTAATTCATCTAAACCTGCACAAGACATTCTCGACACCGCACGGCGGAGGCGGCCCAGGCTGCGGGCCATGCCTATGCACCGAGCAGCTCGCTCCCTTTCTACCCGTGCCGCGCGTCGTGAAGGTGGATGAGCCAAGCTCCCCTCCTTCCGAAGGAGGGGTGGCCGAGGGTTTCCGAGGCCGGGGTGGTTTTCGGCTGGACTACGACGCTCCTGAATCCGTCGGGCGTGTGAAGGCCTTCTTCGGAAACTTTGGAATGATGGTGCGGGCGCTGGCCTATATCTACACACACGGCGCCGAGGGCCTGAAGGAAGCGACCGAGGCGGCCGTACTGAATGCGCGGTACCTTTCGCACTTCCTTCTCGAAACATATGACAAACCTTATCCGTCTGACCCGATGCACGAGGTGATCTTCTCGCATAAACGTCAATCGAAGAAGGGCGTTCACACGCTCGACATCGCAAAGCGTCTGATCGACTACGGATTCCATCCGATGACCATCTACTTCCCGCTCGTCGTCGAAGGCGCAATGTTGATCGAGCCGACTGAGTCGGTCGGCCGAGCCGATCTGGATGCGTTCGTCGAGGCGATGAAAGACATCGATCGCGAGGCGAACGAGAATCCGCAGCTAGTCATCGACGCGCCCCACTCAACGAGGATCGGACGTCTAGACGAAGCCGCCGCCGCACGCAGACCCGTGCTTCGCTGGAAGCCGGACATGGAAGCATCGGCGAAGACGGCATAGTTTGTGCCCGCGCCGAACGGAGCGCAGGCATCCTGCCTGCATGAGTGCGAAGCACGAAAAGCGACGGTGGTTCGACAATGTGAGCGCTCTACGCCGCTTAACTACGCGGCGTTGCAGGCACGATGCCTGGGCTCCAGTCGGTTGCGTATGGACTAGCACTCAACGCTTGTAGTCAGAGGCGCCCTTCTTTGCATTCGCTAGTCTTTCGTTTATATTTTCCGCAATCCATCCGGAGGAATAGGCAAAATGATAAAGAAGATCCTGATCGCGCTGGTTGCCGTCGTTGTTTTGCTCGTTGCCGTGATCGCAATCGCCGCGTTTATCACGCCGACCGAATGTAAGGTTGAACGTGAAGTGACGATCAACCGGCCAAAAGCGGCCGTGTTCGACTATGTGAAGAAGATAAAGCACCAGAACACCTGGGGGCCGTGGTTTAAGAAAGATCCGGAGATGAAACAGGAATTCCGCGGGAACGACGGCTTTGCCGGGTTCGTTGCGACATGGAAAAGCGACAACCCCGACGTCGGCTCCGGTGAACAGGAGATCAAACGGGTGGTCGAAGGCGAGCGGGTGGATACCGAACTGACATTCAAAGAGCCCTTCGAATCCAAGGCGGACGCACACCTCATAACCGAGGCAACAGGCCCGGATACGACCAAAGTCAGATGGGGCTTCACCACCCGAGTCCCGAGACCTTTTAATGTGATGATGCTCGCCGTCGACATGGACGCGATGGTGGGCAAGGACTTTCAAGAAGGATTGGATAACCTGAAACGAATCCTCGAGACGCCTCCGACTGTCAATTAATCCTCAATGACTACAATTGGAATTCCGAAAGAGATCCATCCCGGCGAACGACGCGTCGCCGCAACACCGCAGACGATACTCAAGCTCAAGAAACTCGGTTTCGACGTGGCCGTGCAGTCGGGTGCGGGGAACGAAATAAATGCGAGCGATGCCGAGTATCAGGAGGCCGGTGCGACCATCGTTCCAGAGGCTGCCGATCTGTGGAACGCGTCGGATCTGGTGATGAAGGTCCGCCCGCCCGAAGGCGACGAGGCCGATCTGCTGCGTGACGGCGGATGGCTCGTCGGATTCATCTGGCCGGCGCAGAACCGCGAGATGCTCGACCGCTTGGCCAGGAAGCGTGCGACCGTGTTCGCGATGGACTCGGTCCCGCGAATCACGCGTGCGCAAAAGATGGACACGCTTTCGGCGATGGCCAACATCGCCGGTTACCGGGCAGTGGTCGAAGCAGCGGCCCATTTCCCTCGATTTTTTACCGGTCAGATCACGGCCGCCGGCCGCATAGATCCGGCAAAAGTACTTGTGATCGGAGCCGGCGTCGCCGGACTTTCTGCGATCGGTGCCGCGAAAGGTCTGGGTGCGATCGTCCGTGCATTCGATCCGCGGTCAGCGACAAAGGACCAGGTCGCTTCGATGGGCGCCGAGTTCCTCGAGCTTAATCTCAAAGAGGAAGGCGAAGGCAAAGGCGGCTATGCAAAGGAGATGTCGGACGAGTTCCTGAAGGCCGAGATGGCACTCTTCGCACAGCAGGCGATGCAGGTCGACATCATCATCACTACAGCGCTCATCCCCGGGAAGCCGGCGCCCAAGCTGCTGACGCACGGGATGGTCGAGTCGATGAAACCCGGCTCGGTGATCGTCGATCTCGCCGCCGAACAAGGCGGCAACTGCGTCCTAACCGAGCCCGGCCGCGTCGTTCATCACAAGGGTGTGACGATCATCGGCTACACAGATCTGCCGTCGAGGATGGCGTCAATGTCATCGCAATTATACGGTGCGACGGTAACGGCATTGCTCGAAGAACTGATCGACAAGGGGGGAGCACAACAGTCAGAACCGGGAGCAATAGCGAACCGGGGCAGTTGAGGATTTGTTCGGGTGGTTTAGTGTGGTTCGTGTGATTCGTGGTTAGAAGCGGCAGTGTTCAGATCACCAAACACACCGACCGGGCCAAACGACACGAACAATCCAAGATCTAAAATCCAAAATCCAAAAT
>CAMLKY010000399.1 GCA_946480545.1 uncultured Acidobacteriota bacterium | reverse complement strand
GTCGGAATACATGGAGCGGCATGCGGTGAGCCGGTTGATCGGCGCGCCCCCGGGATACGTCGGTTTTGATCAGGGTGGCCTATTGACCGAGGCAATAATGCGAACACCGCACGCGGTGCTCGTTCTGGACGAGATCGAAAAGGCGCATCCGAATCTTTTCAATCTCTTGCTGCAGGTGATGGACTCGGCAACACTCACGGATAACAACGGAAAGAAAGCCGACTTTCGAAACGTGATCCTGATAATGACGACAAACGCCGGAGCTCGCGAGCTTTCATCCGGCGGCGTAGGTTTTAGAAACTCGTCGGATACAAAGGGCAATGCCAAGGGAGCGATCGAGCGGACGTTCACGCCCGAGTTTCGCAATCGCCTCGATGCGTGGGTGCCGTTCAAGGCGCTCGATGTGGACGTTATCAAACTCATCGTTGATAAATTCATCAACGAGCTGAACGGACAGCTCGCGGAGAAGCGTGTGATCGTGAAGCTGGACGAGAAAGCACGCGAGTGGTTGGCGGAGAACGGCTTTGATGCTCGATACGGTGCACGTCCGATGGCGCGGCTTATTCACGAAAAGATCAAACAGCCGCTTGCGAACGAGATCCTGTTCGGCAAACTATCGGGCGGAGGAAGCGTGCCCGTCACAGTCGAGGATGACGAATTGAAAATGAAACTGTAGAGACATCGATCAATTACAAAAGCAAAAGGCTCGGCATTTCTGCCGAGCCTTTCCTGTTTATGCTTCAAAAAAATCGTTCGCTTATCTCTTTCTCTTAGCGGCTGATTTTTTCGGAGCTGCCTTCTTCGCTGCCGGCTTCTTCGCGGCTGGCTTCTTAGCTGCAGCTTTCTTTTTCGGAGCGGCTTTCTTCGCTGCCGGTTTCTTTGCTGCCGGTTTCTTTGCTGCGGCTTTCTTCGGAGCGGCTTTCTTCGCTGCCGGTTTCTTAGCTGCAGGTTTCTTCGCGGCGGCTTTTTTAGCCGCCGGTTTTTTTGCGGTTGATTTTTTTGCTGTTGCTTTTTTTGCTGTTGCCATAGTTTTTGTTTCTCGTGATTGAAATAAGATAGAGCTGTTAGTAGCCTGCATTAACGTAACATAAATTGAAAAAAAAATGTCAAGTTTTTTTCTTTCATGAAATTTTTTTTCGGAGATTCGAAACGATTGTTTCTGTTGCGCGCGAGCGTGAAAAATTTCTTGTCGCGCTAAGAAAAAGTTTTCGTGCACACGACGCGTAATTTTGCGCACGATGTTGTTGTCGATAATTTCTTCAGTTGATAGTCGGTAGTTATAAATGACAAGTTACGGTGCGGGGTTCATGACAGTCTCATCGACGGCGACCGTTACTGCGCAACGTGACGACGATCGCGTCGCTTACTTTTCTTTCACCTTCTTTGTCGGACGTAACGTTCACAACTTTTCCATCGAGAAACATCGTCGTCGATCCGCCACCATCCAGATTGATCGCGTCGGTCGCGCCAAGCGAGAAAAGATAGTCGGCCAGCTCCTGCAGTGTCATGCCGACACTAACGCCAGGCTGACGTCCGTCGACGGTGATCATCAGAAATTTACCGCCCTTCAGCTTCGCTACCGCCGTACGCGGATGACGCATTTCGACGAATGATTTACTGGCTTTTTCGCGTTCCCAGGTGATGTCGACCTTGCCGCCCTTGATCAATTGCGGGACGCCATTCGTAATGTCTTCTGTGGCATCCAGTATTCCGGTTTGCGTCCCGGTCTTATCGAGATAGACCTGAAGCCGTACCCATGTATTGCCGTCTCCTCGCGTGATCTCGTTCTTCATGAAATCAACGAGCGGCGCTTCAGCGCCCTCCGGCCCGATCGACAATACGAACCCGTTTCGCGGTATGACGCTGTTCCCTCTTTTCTCTCGTACCTCAATGTCGCAGCTAGCCGCGCAATTACGAAATACGATCTCTGTTCCGAGATCGTCTGAGAGAGTACTCTCACCGAACTCAGGAGTGTACGCGACGATCTCGTTTGCGCGCCTTTCACGGTTGACTCCCGAAAGCGGACGAATGACATCCGTGAAGTACGCGAAGGTAACGTGCGTCTCCGGATGTAGAAAATCGACTAACGTCCTGTTAGGCGAATTTTTTATTTTGATAGCGACACGGTTGTTGTTTGAATCGCTCCAGACTTTTCCATCGATTCCAAACACGCCGGCGGAATCACCCGCGAATGCGCTCTTATCCAATCTGAAAAATCCCGCGTTGATCGCCGCAATTGCGCCGTGTCTTTTCGCAATCGCAGATGTCGGCTCGACGCCGATCGCTTTGTCGAATGCGTGATGAACATCTAGACGAACTTTCGTGAGATCGAGGCGGAGAAGATTTATTCTTACCGGATCGTCGCCGAGTTTGTGTGTGACCTGTGCGTGCTCGACGCCTGGGCGAACAGTTCTGAATTGTTGGGCGAGGGAATTGCCACAAAGCACACAGAGAAGAACAAACAGGCGGAAGACCTGTTTCATGTTTAAATCCGATCGACGGCTGAAATCACCTTTCATAATCTGTGTGTTCTATCGCGAGATCTCTTAACTATACAATGAACGCCCAGGGCTCAAGTCGGTTGCCTATTCATTCTCTCCTGATACATTCCCGAAAAAAACTTCGCGTTACTTCATGCAGAGGAGCGTTGTGCTCCCGATGATAGGAGCTTTAATACAATGATCAATCATATTTCCATAGCAGTTAATGATCCGGAGAAGGTCGCGAAGGTGCTCGCTGAGATTTGGGATGGAATGGTGTTTCCGTTTCCGCCGGCTCCGAATTCGTATTTCGTCATCGCCAACGATGGTCGCGGTACAGCGGTTGAAGTTACACCAGCCGGGACGGTGCTTGTTCCGGGTGAAGGTTTTCCTGACGAGAATGACGTGACCGCTCCGACCGAAGAGTTCGAAGCCAAGTTCGTTCAGACAGGCAATGCTCCGCAGTACGTGGCGACGCATCTTAACATCAACACTCAAAAGAGCATCGATGAGATCCGTGAGATCGCGAAACGCGAAGGCTGGCGTGTGCTGGTGTGCAATCGGGGCGAAGGATTGTTTCAGTTGATCGAAGTTTGGGTCGAGAACAACTTCATGCTCGAGGTGATGACGCCCGAACAAACGGCGCGATACGTCGAGATCACGAATCCCGAATTCATGGCCCAGGCCTTCGCCGGCGCATTCGATGCACACATAGCAGCAAAGCGTCCGAGCGAGAATTTGAGCTTGATAGGTTAACTAAGATTCAACCGCGGGTGACGCGGATGATACGGATAAGAGCCGATCTGACTTTTTCTGATTCGCGCTCATCCGTTCCGATCCGGCTCATCCGCGGTTATTTTTTTCGGGAATGAAGGAACTCCAGTTCTGGCGCCAATCGAACGCCTCGGTCC
>CAMLKY010000398.1 GCA_946480545.1 uncultured Acidobacteriota bacterium | reverse complement strand
TCGGCATGATGTTGTGTGCGGACGGCGAAGGAGAAAGTTAAGACGAAGATGAAAGGTACGATGACGTGTCGCATATCAAGAAACCCACAGGGGCCTGCGTATTCTATCACCGGATCAAAAGAAACGAATCCTAAGAAATGCCGGCTGCCCATTCGCTTGTCACGCGGGCCATCTCATCGAAAATATCTTCGGTGCGTGCCCGCGTCTTCTTGAGAACTTTGAAACTATGGTCCGCTGTCTCTAACAGGTGAAGCCGCGCCCGCTGACCCAACTTACTGATGGTCGGCTCGAGAAGATCGAGCTCTCCCAGCGCGTCACGCGTACCGCTTAGAAACAACATCGGAATGGTCACGGATGCAAGATGATCCGCTCGCTTGGTGTCGGGTGCGCCGGCCGGGTGAAGCGGAAACGCAAACAGGACCAAACCTGACACTCCTTCCAACGGCTCTTCCGAAGCCGCGGTCGTCGTCATTCGTCCGCTAAACGAGTGGCCGCCGGCGAGAAGCGTTAGGTGCGGAGCTTGTCGTTTCGCGGCTGCGACGGCTGATCGAATAGTCGCGATGCAGACTGGATTCGGATCGCGCCCGCGACGGTTCTCGGAATACGGAAAATTGTATCGGAACGTGGCGATCTTTCGCTCGGCAAGGTGGTCGCTCACCTTCTGGAGCAGTGGCGTGCGCATGTTCGAGCTGGCACCATGGCCGAGTACTAACAGGTGTGTAGCCCGCTCCGGAATCATTACGAGGGCCGACACCTCACCCTTCTGCGGCGTAGCTTCGAACTTTAGTTCCTTGCTCTCTGTCATCTATTCTGCCGAACGTGCATTACCGTCAGCCGCAAGCATGTCGAGTATCGACAACGGGTCGACCGGTTTCACGAAATGTGCGTCGAATCCCGCTTCCTTCGTGCGGCGGCGATCTTCGTCCTGGCCCCAGCCGGTCAACGCTACGACGTATGTCTCGGCGCCCCACGACTCGCCGCGTATGGCGCGGCAGACCTCATAGCCGTCCAGCCGCGGCAGGCCGATATCGAGCAGGATCACATCGGGTCTGAATTTCCGGGCGCGTTCCAGAGCCTCCATACCGTCGAGCGCGATCTCGGTCTCATTGCCGGCGAGGGAGATCATTATTTGCAAGCTCTCGGCCGCGTCCTGGTTGTCATCGACGACAAGCACCTTTCGCCTGGACGCGGGTTTCTCTTCCGTAGCGGGTTCCAGCTTCATTTCGGGTTGTACAGCGCCGCTTAGTCGATCCAGCGTTACCGTAAACGTGCTTCCGCGATCCTCGCCGTCGCTCATCGCAACGATCTTCCCGCCGTGTAGTTCGACAAGCTGCTTTGTCAGCCCAAGACCGATACCGAGGCCCGACCGGTCCTCGGTCTTGAGCTGTGCAAACATCTCGAATATGCCGGGAAGGCGGTCCTGCGGAATGCCTTTGCCATTGTCTGTGACCATCAACCTTACAGTTTCGTCGTCACCCACAACGGACATCGTGATCTCTCCCCCGGGCGGCGTGAACTTGCAGGCATTATTCAAAAGGTTTCCCACGATCTGCGTCAGCCTTACAGGATCGGCATCGAGATATATGGGCTCGGCAGGGAGATCGGCGGTCACGCGATGGCCGTTCTGCTCGAAAAGCGGTCGTGTTGTCTCGAGGGCCTGTTGTACGGCGTCGCGTACGTCCATCACCTCGCGTCGCAATGTCACCTTGTTTTGCGTAATTCGGCCGACGTCCAGCAGGTCGTCGATGAGCCGGGTCATGTGACGTACCTGCCTGTCGATCATATCTCGTGACCGGGCGTGATTCCCGGCAGTCGCCCGCGTGTTTCTTAGAACCTCGACCGCACTCCGGATCGGGGCAAGCGGATTGCGAAGCTCGTGTGACAGCGTTGCTATAAATTCGTCTTTCCGCCGATCTGCTTCGCGTAACGTATCCTCTGCACGATTGAGCCCGCGAGCGGTCCACCACAGCAGCCCTATCGCGGCCAGTATCTCCACAAGTGTTCGGGCCGCCGTACCGAATGCGGTGTCGTAATAACCGAGATTCTGGCCTGCGACGCGAAGCCATCCAATTACCAACGATACAAGTACGAGCGGGAGCGCGAGCCGCCGGAACATGACGCCGCCTGCGCTGTTTGCCTCGATCAGGGAAACCACGCCGAACTCTTTAACGGCGGCAATAAGTCCCAGGGATAGGACGGCGATAGTGATCGCAGTTTGAAATGCGATACCGGTCAGGCGGGACAAACTATAGAATTGGCTTGCCCCGTATAGATATCCCAGGAGCGGAAGCGAAGAAAGCGACAAGACCACCACGCCGATCCAACCCGCCGCCGATCGCGTCCGGTTCGTCCCGCGGGTCATAAAAAGCGCCGTCGAGAGGAGAGCAAAGCTTATGATCGCGGGCGGTCCCATGCGCCCGGGGGCAGATGTGGCAGGCGATCCCGGCGGTTCATCGAAAAGCAGGGTATCGATGCCGAGGTTTATGTCAAAGACGTATTGCGAGAGGGTAAGCACCGCGATCGCACCCGCAAACCCCGCCGCGACGAACATCGGGAGCGTAAATCTCGCTGAATAGTTCGCAAAGACCAGGGCCGCACCGAGCAGCATCACACAAATGGAGGTGTTCGCCTTCATCGTGATGCCGCTGTTGTTCCAATCCATCAAACGAGGAACGTGGAACGTCCACCCAATAAGCGTCGCAACGCCGACGACCATCGCGAAGACCCCGGCCGCGATCGAGATTCGCCTGGTCCACAGACTCCAATTGCCGGAGTGCTCTCTGACAGGAATTGTATTGGCCACAACTAACGGTTCCTTCGCTGCGAGGTCGGGAATTATCTTCGTTGATTGTAATAACAAAGTGCTCGGAAGACTAGAGTTGGCACGCGTAGCCGGAGGCTATGTTTGGTAAATGACGAAGAGCGGCGTCTGCGATAGGTAGCATCGAGATAGATCAACAACGGCTGCGTCACCCAGGAAAGCTTCGCAGCACAATCCAGGATTGAAAAGGAGAATGAAGTGAGTCTCGATATATTCAAAGAGAAGGGCGTAGCCCTCGACAAACAAAGATTTACCTGGCGTGACCTTGTCCAGCCGCCGACCAGCAAGCTGGATGACGACGCCTTCACCCGCGTGCGAATAATTCTTATGAACGGCCTCGAGTCAGAGGCCGTACGTTTCTCACATGCATGTGCCCGAATGAACCGCGAGCTTCAGGAGCCGCTTGCCCGAGTGCGGCGTGTGGACCATCACCAGCAGACGCTCGTCAATGAGCGAGCAGTTCGAAGAAGCGCTCGCGAATGAGGAGACGCACCTCGCGAATGTGCAGTCGTGGCTTTCGGAAAGGGTAATGGCCAAGGCGGCGTGAGTGTGGGGCCCGGGTCGCGAGTCCCAAGTC
>CAMLKY010000397.1 GCA_946480545.1 uncultured Acidobacteriota bacterium | reverse complement strand
ATCAAACGACCTATGCAGAGTTTGCGGATGCGATGAAGCGTCTGAAAGCATCGGGAATGAAACAACTCGTTCTCGATCTAAAGAACAACGGTGGTGGATTGGTCGGGCAGGCATACCGCGTGGCGAACACTTTTCTCGAAAGCGGGCAGATCGTCTTTACACAAAAAGGCCGGGTCGCGAACGCGAACGAGCCTCCGTATCGCGCTGAAAACCCGAATCCGGAACGGATGCCGGTTGTGGTTCTCGTGAACCGTAATTCGGCATCGGCGTCTGAGATCCTCGCCGGTGCATTGCAGGACCATGATCGTGCGTTGATCGTTGGTGAGAACACTTTTGGAAAGGGCCTGGTGCAGAATCCCTTTGTGCTCGACTACGGCTCGATGTTGCTGCTGACGATCGCAAAGTACGAGACGCCTTCCGGACGGCTCATCCAGCGTGATTACTCACACGGTAATCTTTACGACTACTACACGAACGGCGGTGTGAGAGGCGATGACACGCCGGCACAGGCGCCGCGTGGACCCGAGAGCAAGACTGATTCGGGGCGAACGGTTTACAGCGGCGGCGGCATCAGCCCCGACGTTGAGATCAAACCGGACATCTTTGCGTTTGCCCTGGATCTGACGGCAGGACGCATCAAGGGTCATGAGCTGAACCGTGTCGATCGACCCATCGTATTTGAGTACGATCTGAAGTCCACCGATTTCCCGGTGACGGAACAGCTTTACCAGACGTTCAAGACTTTCGCCGTCGAAAAGTACAAGTACACGCCTGCACAGATCGACCGTGAGCGTGAGTTTGTCGAGCGCATTCTCCGGACGGAGCTGGTGACGGCAGCTTACGGCACGACGACGTCACTGCAGGTATCCAATGAGTACGATAACCAGCTTCTAAAGGCGATCGACCTGCTCCCGCAGGCCAAGCAGCTCGCATTGGAGGCGGCTCGGGTAAAAGCGGCGAGCTCCTCGAAAAACGATGCGTTGAATAACCGTTAGTCGCTGGAAATAGAATTACCGAGGCCGTCCAAAAGGGCGGCCTCTTTTTTGTCCCCCTTCCGAGCGGGGAGCGATGAAAATACAAAAGGCTGTCCGCTCGGACAGCCTCCCCTCGATGGGGTCCGTTGTCGAAGACGATCCTCAGCCCGCGAGCAGACTGCTGATCAGGTAATAAACCCCGTATCCGATCCCCGCGACAAGCAGCAACGCGACCGCGATCGCGACTCCCACAAATACCTTGAACTTGCGATAACGCTTCTCGTCGGGTGGCGATAATTGGTTCTGGGGAAAATATGGCGGCGGTCGATTCATAGGCTCACTTTATCAACTCAGCAGACCCGCATCAAACTACCGGGGCAAAGGACGCTCAAGATTCGCGAGGCCATAAGCCAAAACAGCCATCACCGAGCCGGCTTCCGCAAGCGACTTGGGATCGATCTTGTCGAATGTGTCGGCTTCGGTGTGGTGGTAGTTGAAATACGTCCGCGTGTCGTAATACGGAGCAAATGACGGAACGCCCCGCTGTGTCAGCGGCCCGATGTCCGCACCTACGCCACCTGGCTGCAGCAACGATATACCGGCTCCCTGGTCGCGCAAAACGGCCGATATCGGAGCAATGAAAGGCAAGGCTTCGGCTTTTCCCGTGAACAAGATTCCGACGGGATGCGACGCCCCGAGATCGCTTTCGATCGCGGCAAAGTGGTTTGCGATGTTCGGCTCCTCCTCCCGGGCGTACGTCGTACCGCCCACCAGACCATTCTCTTCGTTCATATAGGCGATCATTCGTATCGTTCGCTTCGGCCTTATCCCGAGCTTCTTCAGCAGGTATGGCACCTGCATCGAGATCGCGACTCCGCACGCATCGTCGAGAGCACCTGTGCCGAGATCCCACGAATCGAGGTGCCCGGAGACTATGACGATCTCGTCCGGCCGCTCACTCCCCTTCAGGTCGGCGATCACGTTGTAACTCGTCGCATTCGGGAGCGTCCGCGGTGTCAGAAGCAGCTTGATCCGGGTCCCTCCTATGCCCGCGAGATAGGCAATGGTCTCTGCATCTTCGTACGAGACGGCAGCAGCCGGTATTGCCGGGACATCCGGGTCATAGCGCGTCGAGCCCGTATGGACGAGACGGTTCTGTGATCCTCCCGCCGAGCGAACGAGAACGGCGACGGCACCCAGGCGCGACGCCGCGATCGCTCCGCCGCCTCTATACTGGACCGCCTGTCCGTACGCATTCCCGCCGAATCCGCTCGCCGCCATTGCCGTATCGAATTTGTTATTGAATAGCACGATCTTTCCGGCAACCTTGTCGCGGCCGAGATTGTTGAGCTCTTCATAATTGCGAACAACTACGATCTCAGCAGTCAGTCCGGCTGCGGGAGTTGCCGTACTTCCACCCAACGCCGTGAGAATGATCTTCTGCGTTGTGCCGGGGGCCATCCCCGGAAATTCAACAAGCTCGCCCCTTTCCTCCCCACGCACCCAGTGCGGAACCGAAAGCCGCTGCAGCCGCACGTCGAGGCCAAGCTTGCGCATTTCACCGGCGACGTACTCGACGGCACGCTCTGCTTGCGGAGAACCGGAAAGCCTCGGGCCGATGTTGTTCGAGAGGTAGGCGGTCTGGCGGTAGCCGTAGTCGCTTCCGAGGGCAGCCGTCATGATCGATCTAAGCTCGGCGATCGTCTTATCCGTGTAAAGCTGCGGTGTCGGGGTCGCCGTCTGGCCAGCGACGGATACAGCCGTCATGAAGACAAGAAGTAACAAAATCAATACTCGCATAACTGTCATGTTATCCAATACGTTCCTCCGCTCCAAGGTTATGTGCCATAATGATTTTGCTCTTCACATTCCTATCTATTTTGGGTGGATCTCTATGTATCGACTTCTGTCAATATTAGCTATCGTCGTTTGCCTGACTCTTTCGGCCGCCGCACAGACCGGTTTTACGATCGACAATCTGCTCGCCACAAAACGTGTCGGCGATCCGCAGCTATCGCCGGACGGCCGCACGGTCGCATTTACTGTCGGAACGGTCAACAAGGCCGAGAATCGGACCCTGACGCATATCTACACCGTTCGCATCGACGGCACGAACATGCGCCAGATCACAACCGGCAATTCATCGCACAGCAGTCCCCGCTGGTCGCCGGATGGTCGCCGGATCGCGTATGTCACGGGCGGCCAGATCTGGACGATGGAGCCGGACGGCGACGACCGGAAACAGGTGACGCGTATATCTACAGGCGCGTCGAACCCTGTTTGGTCACCCGACGGCAAATTAATTGCGTTCAATTCGGATGTTTATCCCGAATGCACGTCCGACGACTGCAACAAGGCGGAGGACGCCCGAGTCGAATCGAGCAAGGTCCAGGCGAAGGTCGCTGAACGGCTCCTGTTCAAGCACTGGAACG
>CAMLKY010000396.1 GCA_946480545.1 uncultured Acidobacteriota bacterium | reverse complement strand
GTTGATTGGGTACGACGTAACCGTTCGCTTACAGTCCCGGTACGCACCGGAACCGGGTACTACACCCTCGAACCGAACGGTGTGATACCGACCGGACGCTATCGAGTGGTACGTGGCGGGCGCTCGTATGCTACCGATCAGCGGGGAGCGGAGCTGCTTCGTAACGCCGTCAATGAAGGATATCGACAGGGCTTCGCTGCGGCGAGATCCGATATGAACGGCAGCCGTCGCATGAGCTGGTCGAACTCACCCATCTATCGGACAGGAACGTCGGGTTATGAGAATTCCGTGGACAGGGGACAGTACCAGTACTATTTCCGTCAGGGATTTGAGCGGGGATATCAGGACGGCTCGAACTCCGAGTATCTCGATAGGCAAAACGGAACGTTCCGTTACGGCACCTTCGATAACGGAACCCCGAGCGTCCTGGGGACGATACTTAACCAGATATTAAATATTCAGAGCTACTAAGATTTACCCGAACAGGGTTGTTAGATCTGATAGCTTCGCGGTTTCGTACCGCGGAGCTTTTTTCTTGACCAGATTTCGGGGACTGCACTGCGCTTCGTGCGATGACATCTATCTCGAGACACAAAAATGGTAGGCACTAGCAGAGTTGAACTGCTGACCCCTACCGTGTCAAGGTAGTGCTCTACCACTGAGCTAAGTGCCTACGCTCCCTCAAAGGGAAAAACAAGAATGCCAAACCGGTAACGATAGTGTCAAGCAAAGGCTTCGATCACCTCCCACACAGCTCGCTCGACGCTTACATTGCCCCGAACGTGTTTTCCAAAATCATCTCGCAGACGATGCGCGTGTTCGGTTAAGTACAGATCAAGCGCATCGCGACTGTTCGCAATGTAGCGTGTGCGATATACGCCCGGACCCGTCGATTCAAATGAGGCATGGCTAAATAACCCGGTTGCCAGCACGTCACGAATATGGCGCCCGCGCATATAGATCTCAAACTCGCGGGCGCGGTCAGGCTCGATCGTTACGGTCACTTCGTATGCAGTCATAAAACAAATCCGCGATCCACTTAAACGACGTGGGAGATAAACCGGTGCATCGCGATGGCCACGAGCGTCGACGTCCGATCGTCGACGTCATGTCTGGGATTGACTTCGCTGAACTCGACCACTTTCGTGTTTGCCAGCGATGCGGCGTACTTGACGAGGGTTATGAACTCGCCGGCACGCAGGCCGAGCGGCGACGGTTTCGAAGATCCGGGTGCGTCAGAAGAGCGGACCGCGTCGATGTCGAAACCGAAGAACGTGTTGAGCGACGAGCTTTGTCCGATAAACCGCTGGCGGATCTGCTCCTTGATCTCCATATCCGGTTCTTCGCGCGAGCGAAGTATCTCGAGGCTGATCCGGTGGACGCCGAGATCCCGAAGATACTTGTAATAGATCGGCGAGGCGTAGTGCGTTTGGTAAGCGACCTCGTAGAAAAATCCGGGCAGCAGGTGACCCTCGTCGAGGAGCTGACGGTACGGGGTTCCGCTATTTCGCTGCGGGGCGAGCCGAACGTCGAGATGCGAGTCGACGTTGATCCCGATCCACTTGTTCGGGCCGAACACCTCGGCCATCGCGACACCGTCGGGATACGAGATATCGTTTCCCCCGCCCAAAATTATGAGACGCTTTCCATCGCGAAGGACGGCTGCGACGACTGCCTTGTGTCGCTCGTGGATCTCCTCGAGCGTGCCGTCGATGACGACGTCCCCGAGATCGAACAGCCTTTTCTTGATATTGAATGGAGTTAACTTATAAAACTCATGCCTGATCGCTCGTGGACCGTCCGCCGCTCCGACCCGTCCGCCGTTTCGACGTACACCTTCATCTTGCGGGCAACCCAATATAACGATATCGGAAGCCGCATATTCGTTTTCGTGAGTCTGAACGAGTTCACCGAGTCTCGGATCGTTTGCATCGTTCCGCGCAGCGAAGAAGTCCGATGCGGGGCGCGTCGTAAGCTCGAAAATGTTGGACATAAACGACATTCTACTGCAAGGCCTAGCGAAAAACGACCTCGTCTCGGGCGTCCGAAACACGTACAAATCCGTCGCTGGCACCGTGATTGCAAAGTCATTTAGTCAAAAGGCTCTCTCTGTTTTGATAGAATACGTAAAAATCAGGAGGAATTTGGTCCGTAATGAGAAAATCAATAGTTAGTTTCGTAATAATGACTTTGATCTCAGGGCTTTTGATCTTTGCGGCGCCTGCTACGAATGAGATATTGGGAGTCCAGGCCCAGACTCGCAGCTATTATGTTCGTCGCGTCGTCCGCAACGGCCGTGTGAGATACGTTCGAGTTCGAAAACCGAGTTACTACCGGCGTCACCGCAATCGCGTTAATATGGCCATCGGAACGGGTGCTGGTGCCTTGATCGGCGGTCTTGCCGGCGGTGGTAAGGGTGCCTTGATCGGCGCGGGTATCGGAGCAGGTGGATCGGCTTTGTATACCTATAAGCTCAACAAGAAGAAAAGACGTTACAAAAAGATTCGACGCTACTAATTAGTGCCGGATGAGATATGCGGAATGTGAAGTCCGCACCCGAGAGTGTCGTGGGGATCGCGAAGTCCCCACGGCATTTTCTTGTTCACGGAGTCTCACGTCTGTAGAATTTGCCCATGTCAGCCATAACGCTGGATCCGCTTGTCGATCGAATAGTCAGCTTTCTTCGCGAGATCGGAATCAAGTGCAGCTTCGAGAATGTCGGCGAGACCTTTCTCCCTGGGATCGATGTTAGGCGTGGCGGGCTGATCATTGATCGTGCAGAGCTCAAATATCCGGGTGATCTGCTGCACGAGGCCGGACATCTCGCGGTGGCCCCGCAAAAGCTCCGACCCCATCTCAACGGCGAAGTGACGATTCCGGATCGCAACCCGGACCTGCTCGAACTGCAGGCTATGCTCTGGTCATACGCGGCCTGTATATATCTAGATATCGAACCTGCTGTCGTGTTTCACCCGGATGGATACCACGGCCGGTCTGCAGCGTTGCTGAACAATTTCGAGCTAGGTGTATTTATCGGCGTCCAGGGTCTCGAGGCCGCCGGTCTTACACTCTCACCTGAAGATGCAGCCAAATCGGGATCCCGCCCATTCCCGGTAATGCAAAAATGGCTGCGCGATTGACCTCGTCGCAAAAACCGCTTGACGTTACCGCCAAAGAGTCACATACTTGCGGCATTCTAACAGTTCGCAGGATTCTCTCTCGTCTTGGCCGCCCGGAAACCAAACGGCTTGGGCGGGACCGCGTGACGGGAATCAGCGCGGGTGTGGCGGCGACATTTCGTCAGGCGGGGTGACTCCTCCCCCAATGAATTACCTGACGTCGCCGCCGCACGAGAACTTTCCCCTCGCTCGCAAAGATGTGGAGCTGGAGATATTAACCTTCGCCGA
>CAMLKY010000395.1 GCA_946480545.1 uncultured Acidobacteriota bacterium | reverse complement strand
ACGGCGGACCACCGCCCGCGGCGGCGAGGCGCTCAGCGCGACGAGCGCCTCAGACCGCCAGCCGATTGTGCGTGACGAACGCGAGAATCATGATCGTGCCGAAGATGAGGTTGATGGCGACGACCGTGGCCCGCACCTCCGCGCGATCGTCGGCAAGCGTCCACGAGACCGGCTACTGCCTACGCACTGTCAGCGCATCCGCGGCAGCGATGAAAGAACGGGCTGGCTGCCTGACTCTTCCAGATACCGCAGAAATTCACTGATTCGGACGCGCCCTGCTCCGCACGGGCCGACCTGGAGTACACCTTCAATGGTGACGACATCATTCTCGAAATCCAGTGTCACGTCGAAACAATTGAACTCGAAGCTCGCGATGCATTCCGCGGGACGACGATCAGAAATGCTGCTTATCAGCATCGCCTTCACGTAATCGGTAGCCTCGTTCTCGAAAAAAGCCGCTATCGTCGGGTCCATGAAATATGCCGATGAGCCAAAGAAGGATGCGTTAGGCGTGCTTCAAACCGGAATACTCGCGTACTTGTTGTGTGTGCGCGAAAAACAACGAGTTCGCTCGATCCGACCTATTCAACTGTGAAGTGCAACTGACACCGACCGGAAGCGCCGCTACGACCATCCATCGTCGATAGACATGCGTCCTCTGACCTTCATGAACTCATCTTCGAGCAGCCAGTTCTTCGCCTGCTCATACGTACCCGCTTCGAACACGACCTTCATCGCCAGTGCCGGATCGCAGATCCTGAACTTTGCCGCAGGAACGTCCACGCTCAGCAACAGCAGACAAGGCGGTGTCGAGCTCTCGTCGGCCCAGACTTCATACCAGGCCGCCACATCGGGCCGCTCGGCTTCGGGCTCCGGCACGAAGGAATCAAGCTGCCGGGAACGCACGAGCCAGTCCACGGCCTCCTCCATGCACTCCCGCGTGACCGACCGCACGACCAGCAGATTCGGTTCGAAGAACGTACCACCGCGCTCGAGCTCACTCTCGATCTCCTGCCCCAGCCGAACCGTGTCGTAGAACACCAGCCGATAGCGCTGCCCGTCCACGGTAATCGACGCGCCGGAGAAACACCCTTTCGCAACGACTTCCCAATCGTAATCAGCAAAGTCGGGCGGCAGCTCAAGAACGGGATCGGCCGAACTCATCTCATCTCCGTAGAAAGCAGAATCGCGCGTGCCGCCGGCACACACGGCACGCAAATATCCCGCAGCGCCGAATCGTTGAGTTCTGGGACGTTCATAGCTCGATGTCCCTCACCTCGACGACGACGCCAGAGTGCCGCCGAAACCTGTCGAGCACGGTTTCGCCATCCGATGCGATATTCCAGCTTGAGCTGTCGGCAGCGCGCAGCACCAAATCGGTAACGCATCACTTTGCCAAAACCTGAGGAACTCGTCGTCGATCACCTGATCGATGCCATTCGCCAGCGCGCGACTTCATGAGCTTGTCGAACTTCGTTCCCGCCTGTTCAGAAACCAATTGGTTGTCAAGCCACACGGAATCGCATTCGAAGCACATCGAGAACCGCTCGCACGAGGTTTTTAGACGGACGCGCCAAACGACATGTTCCTGGCCGCATGCATACTGCGCGTACGACTCCATCACCCGCAGATTCATCCGCATAAAGTGAGCCACCGCACCAACACGCGCAACCTCGGATCGAATACTATATACATTTATTATATCATAATTGTACAAAACTAACATTATCAGCGCGGAAGCCGCCAACCCTGATATGACACAAAACGCAGCCCAAATGGCAAATTATTGAAAGCCCGTCCAAAGTCCAACGGCCAATTATAATCAGGGCGAGGTGTTGGAATTCGCAAGGCAATCTGAAGCGACTCACCATCGTATCGCCAACCACTCAGCTTCGGAGATCGGCTGTCAATCAGGCCCGGCAAGCTTTTCAACATAAAATCTTCAAACCATTTTCGAAGACCGCTTTGCTGTTCAAGCGTTATTGGATTTTCTAAAAAGAAAACGTGCCATCCATCACCAGTATTCTGCGCATCCTCTCGCTCCAGTTCGTCGCGCGAAACTACTCTGTAGAACCCTGCAAACTTCTCGATTCTGTCGAGCAATCTGTCGACAGAAAACTCCGTACCATAATCGAAAATCGCTCGTATTGCAGGCCGCTCAAAGTGATTCGCGATACGGACGTAATACGCCCGACTAGTGCACTCAAATCTATTGTTCCGAGCAGCAACTTTTATTGCCGGTAACGGATCGAATGTTGCGCAATAAGCTCTCATGTGTTCGTAAACGAAGTCGGCATTAGTTTCAGCCGCCGACTCTTCATAAGACACGAGCCTTGGATCCAACTCCATAACAAGAAACGGCATTAATAATCCACCTCGAAAATTTTTATAACTTTCTCGAAATCGCTGAGCGCACCCGGATGAATTAATGTCTCTGTCTGCCCAGGCGTCGGCGGCTGCGGCATGGACCGTTCAAAAGAAATGGAGTGCTTCTTCATGAACCGCAAAAAATTAGTTCGTGCCCGCCGCATTCAACAACTATGGCGCAATTCGCTTCGCGTATTGCGCCCTACGAGGCTGGCACAAAATTTCGCCGGTTGTCGAGGAGGAAGTGTCAGTACAGAACCCTCCCCCAATGCACACCGCCTGCCTCAATCTGTACATACTTATCGCCGACCTGAGATTCTGAAACGTCAAGCAACAACCTATTCATCAAGTCCTTTGTTCTGAATGCAATCAATTCGCCCGTGTTAGTTCCAACTCCACAGTCGAACTTGATGCTGCTGATCGATGACACGAGCAAGAGACCGCAATAAATCGAGTGTTCTGACCAAATGTACACGGATGACCGATTCGCTTCCTGAAGCCTGCCGATGAAGTTCGTGAATCGCTCATCTCCCAGCGCAGCGATCGGCATCTCGACCCTTGCGCCTTCCAATAGAGTGGATCGGCTCGCTTCTGCGCGATACTTCACCGCACCATCTGGGCTTCCAAGTTCATGCGCCTCGACGGGCCGACTAGTCAGTGCAGAAAGCTCGGCCAAATAGCTCTTCAAATGCAGGTTTTGCTGCAACTTTGCCGCTAGCGACTGTGAGGTCATCAGTAGTCCACCTTGGATTTACCGTTCATGAGCGCAGGCCTGTCGTATTTGTTCATACGCACATTTCCGGCATCATCGACTTTCACCCGTCCGGCCTCCCGAAGGGGCTGATCGGGATGACTCCGATCTTGCGTTTGCTGCTGAACCGACATCCGCTGAGTTCCACCGCCGGCGCCGGTACGTCATAAGAATACTCACGACCAGACACATTGCGCGACTGCGGCGAGGTTCGCGACATCCTGCCGCTCGCCAAGCCGATTCGCGAGCACGGCAAGCGCCGCGGCCGACGGCACCGTGCTCAACGCTTCGGACAGC
>CAMLKY010000394.1 GCA_946480545.1 uncultured Acidobacteriota bacterium | reverse complement strand
TCGAAAATCAGACGATCGAGCGTATCGTTATCGAAGAAACCGACGCTCGATCACCACGGCTCGTGAGCCTTCCAGTTTTGTACACGACCGCGATCCTCCTCGTTGCGGTCCTCGGGGGATTCGTCGCTTATCGTTACGTCCAAGCTAAGTCGTCCCCGAAAATAAATTCGATCGCGGTCCTGCCCTTCACGAACCAAACCTCAGATCCTGGAAATGAGTATCTTTCAGACGGCCTCGCGGAGAGTGTGACCTACTCGCTCTCGAGGGTTCCCGGTATCCGCGTGATGTCCCGCGGATCGACGTTTCGATACAAGGGTGTAAATGTGGATCTCAAAGAGATCGCCAGAGACCTAAATGTCGAGGCCGTACTCACCGGACGTGTGACCCGACGCGGTGACACGCTTACGATCAGCGCCGAACTCGTCTCTGCCGCTGATAACTCGGTACTCTGGGGCGAACAATTTTCGCGGCAGATGTCCGACGTCGACAAGCTGGAATCGGATATCGCCGGTTCGATCGCCGGCAGACTCCGTTTCGCGCTCAGTGGTGAGAAGAAATACGAGACTCATAATGCGGAAGCCTATCGTACCTATTTGGAGGGTCTTTACTACTGGAACAAGCGCACGCCGGATGATCTGCGGAAGAGCATCGAGTTATTCGATCGGGCGGTGGCGCTCGATCCGGGCTTCTCACGAGCGTATGGCGGCCTGGCGTCTGCCTGGACGTCTCTCGAGAGCTCCGGTTTTTTTAGCGAATGGGAAAGACCCGCTATTCGTGCGAAGGAAACCGAGGCGGTCAAACGAGCGCTTGAGGTCGACGACAGTATCGTCGAAGCCCAGGCATCGGCCGGACGGATGAAATTTCGCCAGTGGGATTTTGCCGGTGCAGAAGCTGCATTTAAGCGTGCGATCGAGATCAATCCGAGTTACGCGACCGCGTATGAGTGGTACTCACAACTCCTGGCCGCGACTGGGCGAGACAGTGAGGCGACGGCAGCGATCAACAGGGCATACGAGCTTGATCCGTTCTCGCGCTCGGTAATGCTAAACCTGGGACTCCGGCACATTGAGTACATGCGTCTGGACCAGGCGGAGGCGCAGTTCAGAAAGATCATCGCGATGGAACCCGACTATCCGATGGCGCATGTGTACCTGGCGAGCGCTCTTATGGAAAAAGGCTTGTTGCTCGAAAGCCGTGAGCCGGCATGCCGGGGACAAGTCTTGCTAAAACTCTCAACACCCGAGGCCTGCGAGAGACTAAATGAGGACTTTCGAGCTGCTGTCGAGCAAAAAGGTCCGCGGGGGTTCTGGGAGAAACGCCTTCAGATCGCCCAAGAGGCTTCCCGCAAGGGTGACACGGACCATCTCTGGCTCGCCGAAGAGTATTTTGCAGTCGGCGATACCGCGAAAGGATTCGAACACCTTGAAATGTGCTTCAACGATCGTGACCCGGGTCTGGCGTATCTAAAGGTGAACTGGCCGATCATGAACTTTCGTGACGATCCCCGATACATCGATCTGCTGATACGGATCGGTCTCCCGCAGTAGCACACCCGATCAAAATGAAAGCCGCATCTGGTCGGATGCGGCTCACACTTATTCAGGATTCAACGAGCGACTACTTGATCTCCTTCCGCGGGATCTTTTCATCCATCATCGCGGTTTGATAAACGAACGCTGCGATGACAGTTGCCGCTTGCTTCATGTCTTCCGCTTGTAGGCGGTCGTAGTTATCCTGGTTCGAATGATGAGTGCGGGTGCTGTACTCGATCTCGTCCTGGATGAACTGGAATCCCGGCAGGCCGATCCGGTCGAATGAAAGATGGTCGGTGCCGCCGGTGTTCTGGAGCGTGAGCGTCGTCGCACCGAGATCCATGAACGGAGCAAGCCAGGCTTCGAAGTACGGTCGGACCGCCGCATTCCCCTGCATATAAACGCCCCGGACCTTTCCCGTTCCGTTGTCGAGATTGTAATAGGCGGACAGCTTATCGTAGTTCGCCGTCTTTACGAGCTCGGCCTGGGCGCCTTCCGAAGCGGGCTGCTTTCTTTCCCCGAAATGTTGTTTGACGTATTCGCGCGACCCATTCAAACCCTGCTCTTCACCCGACCAAAGCGCGACGCGTATCGTGCGACGCGGCTTCAAGCCCGAAGCGAGAATGATGCGTGCTGCTTCCATCGCGACCGCGGATCCCGCGGCGTTGTCTGTCGCGCCGCCCGAAGAATGCCACGAATCGAGGTGGCCTCCGACCATAACGATCTCATCCTTCAATAGGGGATCGGTTCCCGGGATCTCGGCGATCGTGTTGTAGCCCATCAAGTCCTCGTCATGATACTGGCTGCGGATATCGACGCTCATCTTTGGCGTAACGCCCAGTTGGATCATGCGGAGCAGACGATTGTAATCCTCGATCGTCATCGTCATCTGCGGGACCATCTTCGCTTCTGCTGCTTTGTCCGACGAACGCATACCGCCGCGGAAGTTGAGGGTGGAAGTATCGGCCGGCAAGTCTATCGCGACCGCGGCGCCGCCTACGAACAGCGTGCCGCCGGAACCTTTCGAGCTGGAGTCAATCGCAACCCCAATACCTTCGTTGAGCAGGAAGTTCCAGCGCTTCGCTGTAAAGATGAAGGCCTCGCGTGCGGCGCGCATCCGTTCTTCCGACTGCGGACTCACCTGCGGAGGCGTAGCGGCAGGAGCCCAGTCCGCCATCTTTTTTAGTTCCTCATCGGTGCGGCGAGTACCCATGCCGCCGAAATCCGCTTTGACATCGCGAATGCCCGACGACACCAGCACGATCTTTCCGGCAAGCTTGCCCTTGTACTTCTCGAAATCGGCCTCGGTCTTTGCGTCAAAGTACACAACTTCGGAGGTGACCACACCCTTTGTCGAAGGCGACCAGGCTTTCGGATACGCGATGACCGGAAACACCGTCGGCTCGATCACCTGTGCCGAGAAACCCTTCAGCGACCACCCGCGTCCGAACGGGCCCCAAGCCTCGAGGTGAGCGTTCTGCATGCCCCACTTCGCCATCGTATCGCGCGTCCATTCATTCGCACGCTTCATGCTCGGCGAATTCGTGAGGCGGCCACCGATCACATCCGTCAGGTATGACAGCGTCTGCATGACCTGCGACTTGTTCATTCCTTCGTCACGTATCCGGTCGATGACGGCCTTGGGCGCAGTGTATACGTTCGATCTTGCTGCCGGCGAGGCCGAGGTGCCGTTTGCCAACTGGGCAAACGTCGCCGCAGGGGCGAGGATGACTATCATCGCGACCGAAGCTAAAAACTTACGAGCTAACATCTGATCTTTCTCCTTCGATATAAAACTTTTGGCTGGACGGGCATCTATTCTAGCGGGTTATCGCGGCACCGCAAACCGAACGGTGGGCGGACGCACGGTGGTCAATTCAATATGCTCAGCC
>CAMLKY010000393.1 GCA_946480545.1 uncultured Acidobacteriota bacterium | reverse complement strand
GAGGAATAGTCGGTGCCGTAACTTGGAATTTGATAATCAACCTGCTCGCCCTAGGACTTGTTTGTTATTTCAGTTATCGCTTATTGCCGGCGCTCGTTCCGCCGCGATTTCGGCGAGAACACACCAAACCGCTATTGAAGTTCGGAGGTGCATGGCTTCTTGCGATGATGGCGGGGATGCTGCTTGTGAATTTCGAGAAGATCGTTTTGACCGGAATGGTCTCTGTCACCGCCCTCGCTTATTATTCGATCGCATTCACCTTCGCAGGTATGGCGACCGCATTTTCGGGGGCGATGCTGCAGTCACTTGTCCCCGCATTCTCGCAGATGCTGTCTCCGGAGAAGCAGACAGAGTTCAACACGCTTTTCGCCCGCGGTATGCGGATGAATTTGCTGCTGCTGCTTCCCGGCATGACGGCTATGTTCGTAGTTGCCAAACCGTTCTTCACCTATTGGGCAGGTGCGGATTTCGGGCGTGAAAGCTCGTTGCCATTCTACATACTGCTTCTCGGCCTCTTCTTCAATGTTCTAAGTTACATTCCGCACAGCGCGATCACCGCAAAGGGTCGAACAGACATCTTTGCAAAGATCTACTGGATCGAGTTGGTCCTGTACGTGGTGGTTGCGTATCTATTGATAAGCACATTCGGGATCGTAGGTGCGGCGACTGCCTGGAGCCTTCGCGTGATCATCGACGCGTGCATCATTACGTGGCTGTCGCGGCGGATCGCAGACGTTTCACTGAGACTGTCGATCGAGCTTCACATGCTCTTCATCGCTATCCTCGTCCTCGTGCCACCCGTCCTGATCGCTTCGCTCTACGACAGTTTCTCGCCGTGGCTGCTTGTTATTACCCCGCTCTGTTTGGCAGTGTATGGTGTCATCGCTTTCAAACGCCTGCTCGACACCGGGGAAAGAAAATGGCTCACGAACGCAGCGGAAAACCTGCTCGGAGTTATCCAAAGACCGACATGACTTTGCATTGAATCTCCGATTACTCTTTTAGCAAGTGATACCAAAGATCATTCATTATTGCTGGTTCGGACGGAATGAGATTCCGGCCGAGTATCGCGCGTATATCGACGGCTGGAAAACAGTGATGCCGGATTATGAGATCCGTCTATGGAACGAGGACAACAGCCCGATGCATCTTCCATATATGCGTAACGCGCATCGGAACCAGAAATGGGCGAACTTGTCCAACTTCACACGGCTCCATGCGGTCTACAACTTTGGCGGGTTTTATCTCGACACCGACGTGGAAGTCGTGAGACGTTTCGACGATCTGCTTTCTCTCGATTGCTTCTTCGGTTTCGAGACCGACCGGCCGGTGTACCGTTCGGCACCTCTGATCAACAATGCGACGTTCGGTGCGATCCCTCGTCATCCGTTTGTAAAAGAAACAATGGCCCGATTGCTTGAGCGTTTCGACGGCGTTGAAGATGCCTACCTCTCATCGCCGAACCTCGTAACCGACCTGCTGCGGCCGATGGGATTCGCCGAATACAGCAACCGCGAGTTCGAGGACATCACGGTTTTCCCGAAGGAGTATTTCTATCCGTATTACGTTGGTGAAGATCGAAACAGCGTTGAGATCACGGGCAACACTTATTCGATACATCACTGGGCGAAAAGCTGGGGACGCCCGGACGACACATCCATTCGAGGGCGTTTGACGAACTCGACACGCGATATGATGAAGCGCGTCTTGCCGAGGAAGGCCGTCGTCCACATGAAGAACATCGTCAAGCCGCCTGAACAGGTCATCGATGACGTGGTCAACAGCCGAACTGTGCTGCACGGGCCGTTTGTCGGTTTGCGATACCCCGAAGGGAGGAAGGCGTACGGTTCTTCATTCTCGCCAAAGATAATTGGCTCGTATGAAGAGTGCCTTCATTATCCCATCGCAAGCCTCGTCAATGTCGATTATGACGAGATCCACGACATCGGTTGCGCGGAAGGGTACTATCTCGGCGGTCTGTCGATGATGTTTCCGAACGCAAAGGTGTTTGGCTACGACATAAGTTCCGAAGCTGTCGAACTGGCGCAGAGGTTGATCGATGAAAACGGCCTGACGTCAACGGCGGTGACCGTCCGCGATGTGAAGCCCGACTTCTGGGCTACGTTCCCAGGCGAGAAGCGGACCTTGATAATTTGCGACATCGAAGGGGCCGAACTGGAGTTATTCGATGAGTCGGCCGCCAGGAAGCTGGAAAACGCCGATCTGATCATTGAGCTACACGATTTCCTCGACGGCCGGATCAAGCCGGCTCTGCTCGAAGCGTTCAAGTTAACGCACGACCTCGAGATCGTAAGCGATAGAAGCCGGGATACCACAAAGTATTCTTCGCTCCAGAATCTTCCGCTCCGCGAATGCGAGCTGCTTCTGGATGAAGGAAGGCCGTGCAAAATGGAGTGGCTCGTAGCGCGTAGTAGATCCGCGACTTCAAGCGTCCAATAGATCCCAGTGTCACAGCAGGAAAAAATACGAATTGTACATTTGGTCGATCATCTGGATATCGGGGGCGCACAGAAAGTAGTTCTCGATATTTGCTCGTCCGCGGACCTTGAGAAATACGATATCTCGATCTTTACGCTTAAGAAGGGTCGCCAGCTCCTCGACGGCTACGACCTCGATCCGCGTATCCAGGTCCGTTTCTTCGATATCGATCTCGACCCCGACTTTTCGTACACGGCGTATCTCAAGCGTGTCCTTCGGCCCTCGATCTCGCTCGCACAAACGGGGCCGCTGATAAGCGCCCTCGCGGATGCTCGTCCCGATATTCTTCACGTACATCTGGTGCCCAGAGATTTGAACCTCGGGATTCTGACGCGCGAGCGAACCGGATGTGAGCTCCTCTACACTCAACACCTCTCGAATTTTCGACTTCAGTCAGCGGGTGCGTGGATGATGGGCCAAATCCTTCGTCCGAGTTATAGGCAATACCATCTGATCGCAGTGAGTCGATCTGTGGAGGAAGAGATTCGCCGGTACAAGTTGAAGGGGCACGACAAGAAGCTTGTCCTGATCGAGAACCGGCTGAATCTTGATCGTTACCGCCCCCGGCAGCGACCGGCATCAGAAACGATCTCGGTTATCTATGTCGCCCGCATCGGTTTTCCGAAAGGACATGATGACCTCCTGCGGGCGTGGAAACTGATCGCCCATGAACCACCATCAAAAAAACTGCTGCTCGTCGGCCCCGACGCACTGGATGGCAGAATCCACCGAATGGCGGACGAGCTTGGTCTGACCGACTCGATCGAGTTTCTCGGCGCGCGGCACGACGTGATCGAAATATTAGGCTCGTCGCACATCGGGGTCTTTCCATCGCATCAGGAGGGCCTTCCGCTCTCACTCCTTGAAAAAATGGCGATGCAGCTTCCCGTTGTTGTGTCGAATATCCCCCAGCTTACGGCGATCGTT
>CAMLKY010000392.1 GCA_946480545.1 uncultured Acidobacteriota bacterium | reverse complement strand
ACGATGTTCATCGTGTTTGGGTTTTTGCTGTGGCTCCATCGAAGGAAAAGATTCGATGGCCAGGTCCTTATCGCGTACGGCATCATCTATTCTATCTTTCGATTCGCGATCGAATTTATACGCGACGATCCTCGCGGCGATCTGTTCGGTCTTACGTCGATGACTGGCCTGTCGACGTCGCAACTTGTAAGTCTTATTGTAGCCGCGGCATCGATCGGCTTCATGATCTGGCGGCTCCGGAGTGTGAGAGATCCTGTCGCGTCCGAATTGTAATTCTCTTTTCTCCGTTCGTGTGTTTTCGTGTGGGTTAGTAGTTCCAGTTCGTAATACGAGAAACTGGAACCACTAACCCACACGAAAACACACGATAAACCCCGTCGTAAAGTAGCTAACGTGAGCGAGGAAAGTTCATCCTTCATCCTTCGTCCATCACCCCTTAACAAGGGTAAACGTCTGGACGCGTATCTTGCCGAGCAGGTCGAAGGCTGGTCGCGATCGCGTCTTCAGCGTCTCGTTGAGGACGGAGATGTTCTGGTGAACGGCAAGGAGGCGAAGCCGTCCTACAAGCTGCGTGAAGATGACGAGATCGATATCGAGCTTACGGAAGCGCCCACAGCGCGGTTCGAGCCCGAGAACATCCCGCTTGAGATCGTGTTCGAAGACGAGCATCTGATGGTGATCGATAAACCGGCAGGCATGATCGTGCATCCCGGGGCAGGCGTCGTCAGCGGGACCCTTGCGAATGCGATTGCGTGGCACTTCCAGTCGCACTCGCCGCCACAGGAAGCCGGAGCGGAATCAATCGAGATCCGAGATCCGCAATCGGAGATTCGAAACCGAGTTGGGATCGTCCACCGGCTCGACAAGGACACGTCGGGCCTTATCGTAGTCGCCAAGAATGAGAGTGCACACGATGCGTTAAGTAAGCAGTTTCACGACCGCAAAGTTTTCAAATCGTACGTCGCGCTTGTTCATGGAACTACACGCGAGAATTCGGGAACTATCGATAGACCGATCGCACGAGACCGGTTTCATCGTACGAAGATGGCGGTTTCCGCTACAGGCCGGTCCGCGATGACGCTTTGGAGAGTGCGCGAACGATTCGAAAAGTTCACGCTGCTTGATGTTGAGATCAAAACCGGCCGAACGCATCAGATCCGAGTCCACCTCGCCTCGGTCAACCATCCAGTGGTTGGGGATGCGACCTACAATGAGGGTCGCGACAAAACGATCGCGCGGACAGAAATGAAAAAAGCGGTCGAGTTGCTCAACCGCTTCTTTCTTCATGCTGAACGCCTGTCATTCGATCATCCGACGACCGGCGAACGACTAGATTTCGCCGTTCCCATGCCGAGTGAGCTGGAGGGGCTACTCGGGAAAATCAGATCCTCGATCTAGAGACACGGTCCGCCGCTCTGAAAACATTCGAACTGGCTGAGAAAATGCTGTTCTGCCGCGAGCGGCTCCTCGGCACTTCCGGGTTCTTTGATGTAGTTGAGGAATGCGTCCGGAGTAATGCCGCCGCTATCCGGATATCGCAGGATTCTCCCGATCATGAATGGAGCGCGGCCTGCTTCACCCATCTCTGCCTGGCGTACGGTAACAAGCTGTTCCGCCAGCAGGCTTTCCAGTTCTTTCCCCGTCTTGATGATAGGTGTTCCATCGACCGACAGACCGTTCCGATCGGCAAGCGGCTGCAAGAGCAGCGTGCCTTTCTTTGTGAATATCCGATCGGTGTACTCGACGATCATTACCGCCGCGATTCCTGTGACATTCTTCTGAAAATAGACCTCGTCGACATGAAACATCGCCGCCTGCCTGTCGCCATCCTTTGTAAGAGCGCTCGGAAAAACATAGATCGGAAATGCATTAGCTAATTCAAACGCACCCATGCCGTCTGAATCACCCGTGAAGCTTTCTTTCGTGGCATCCGCAAAGTGGTTCCAGAACAAGGTTCCACCCGTCGAAAGATATGCCGGAAGCGTTTCAGTGACGCGGATGCCGTTGTAGATCCGGTCGTTCGTAACATCGAAAACAGACTTCTTATCCACTCCGTTCTTTCGATTCAGGAGCGTCGTTGCGTTGATTCCGTTCGCCGCGTAGTACGAATCGCTGAAATCAAAAGGACGGAAATCTTCGGCCAACTGGGCCTGGCCCGGCGCAGCGAAGAGAATTGCTACGAGAGAGAGAAATACTGTGAGACTGATTAGATTCTTTTTCATAAATACCTTCCCCGGTTCGTTCTTAGATATTGTTAAGGACCTGAAGCGTATCCTTGCTAAGACAGTGCGCAGTGGGTCGCGGAAAAAGACAGCGGCCATGAAATTTTTTTCCAGCGGATCCTTTTCGGGAATCCTGGAGCTTCACGTGAGACAGCCTCGCCCACTCCCAGCACTCGACGACGCAAGCGTCGGTGTCCATCCTTTCGACTCGATCTCGTCGTCGATACCGTTGGAATTGCAACAACTGCTAGAGGTCATAGAGTAGGCGGGGGCAAGCCGCCCTTCCGGACCTGCGAATGTGGTGATCGCCGCAGATAGCACCCGGCCCGGGCTTCGAATCGCGCGACATTCGCAGGTCCGGAAGGGCGGCTCGCCCCCGCCCGCGCCTACGAGAGGACAACTTCACTCGACCCGCGCGCCCTTCATGGTTCATACTTTCTACCAAAACAGTCGTTCCAAATCTCAAAAATATGAAATCTGTATTCGTCGGACTTCTCTTAACCGTCCTCCTATCGTTCTCAGCATTCGCGCAATTAGGCGAGATCAACATCATCCCGAAGCCGACTTCCGTGGAAAGAAAATCGGGCGAGTTCTCGCTTGATAGAACTACACGAATCGTTGCCCGGGATTCTTCCAGTAAGCGGTCGGCGGAGACCTTGAATCAGATCCTGCAGGAACGACTCGGCTTCAGGTTGCAGGTGACCGACAAGGCCCGGTCAAATTCGATCGTTATCGAGGACGGCGGGCCGTTGTGGCATGACGACTTATCGGTCCCTCCGGGAGAATACACCCTAAACATCGCGACTGACAGGGTCAGTATTCGGGGTCACGAGGTCGGACGGTTCTACGCAATCCAATCTCTCTCACAGCTCTTGCCCGCCTCGCGTACGGAGCGCATTGCGCTGCCCGCCGTCAAGATCCAAGATGCTCCGCGCTTCCGCTATCGGGGCATGCACCTCGACATCTCACGCCACTTTCAGCCGGTGCAGTTCGTGAAGCGATACATCGACCTGATGTCGCAGTACAAGTTCAACTACTTTCACTGGCATCTGACCGACGACCAGGGATGGCGGATAGAGATCAAGAAGTATCCGAAGCTCACCGAGATCGGATCGAAGCGCCCGGAGACGGTAAAGGAGCGCAACCTGACACCGTACATCGGCGACGGAATTCCGCACGGCGGCTTCTATACGCAGAAGGAGATCAAGGACGTTATCGAGTATGCGAAGCAGCGGCATATCA
>CAMLKY010000391.1 GCA_946480545.1 uncultured Acidobacteriota bacterium | reverse complement strand
CTAAACCATGCGATGGCAACGAAGCTTGCCACGATCGGGATCAGGCTGCTTTCGAACACACCTATCCGCTCAGTCCTCGCGAGCTGCTCGCCCAGAAATGCGAGAAGGTAATAGGCGATCAGGCTTAACAGCGCGATCAGCAGCCCGAATCCGCGGCCGCGTCTCGGAAACCGGAGTATCAGCGCGGTGCCCAGAAGGCAGAATATAAGCGGCGTTATCGATAGGACGATCCGACGCTGCCACAGGATCTGTGCCTCGGTTCGTTCACGCCCGTCGCGCTTTCCCGCATATTCGGCAAGCTGAGCCAGCCCCAGCTCTTCCGGGGTCAGTTCTGCGTTCGTCAGCTTCTGCAGAAGTTCGCCCCGACGGGTCTTGATCGCAAATCGCACTTCGCCTATGCGTTCGGAGATCAGATTCTCTCCCGAGTCCCCTTTGTTCAAAGTTGTCGCGATCGCATTTTCTAGCACGAGCTCGGAAAGATCGCCCGTCGAATCGATCCGTCCGCTACTTGATGTCAGCAGCCTGATCGTTCCAGTCTTCTCATCCTCGTGATGGACAAAGATGTTCTTCCAGTGACCGTCGTAGATATCGCCGTCCTTTACATAGATCGTGTACCCAGCGACCTCGGTGTTGAAGACGCCAGGCTCGATCGGCGATTCGAGTTTGTAGATCGCGGTTTGCAGGGCGACGCGTCGAACGACGCTTGCGGCAAGCGGGACTCCGTAGAGGTTAATGAAGAACGCAAAGATCGAGAGCAGGATACCGACGATGATGATCGGGATGGTGATCGCCACATTCCCAACACCGGCCGCGCGAATAGCGACTAGTTCACTGTCACCCTGCATCTTGGAAAGCCCGATGATGACACCGACGAGCACAGCCATCGGACACGTAAACGCTATGACATTGGGTACAAGCGCGAGCGTGAGCTGCCAGACCAGATTCGCAGGGATGTTCGCGCTGAAGAATATGTCGGCAAAGCGGCTCGCCTGTTGGACGAACAGTACGACGCTAAGGAGCAGCCATGAGAAGACGAAATATGGCAGGATGGCCCCGATGAGGTATCGTGAGATCGTCAGACTGAAACGCATTATCTGGATGGACTGTTAGAAGTTTATCGCAAAGCTTTTCTCGCTCGCCACCTCTCGTCCGAGGATGTTCGACAACAGTCGTTTCAGGATTCCGGAGAGCAAAACAACCGTTTCGGTCCGCCCCGCGGCGAATTCCACGAATTCCGCAGGCTTGAGCTTTTGCGCTCGGCCGGCGACAGTTGCTGCCCGCCTCGGCTCCGGCGACAGTCACCGCACAGCAAATGAAAATCTGCTCGCAAGTCGGCCGATTGGTCGCTCGTGAACTCACGTTTGCACTCGCCGCACGCCCGCCAGTCGGGAAGATAACCTCCAAGCCTCAAAAGCCAAAGCTCGAAGTACAGGCGTATCGCCGTGAGCTCAATAGCGGTTTTGACTGGCGACTCGACACACGCCTTCACCATCCGGTAAAGCGTCTCGTTCGGATCGTGAGGCGGCACGAATGCCGTCAGCAGATCGGCGACGTACGAGAAGGTATGCAGGTAGCCCGGGTCGCTGGCAACATCGAACGACGATCTCAAAAGCTCGATCTGCTGGATGCTTACGAGCTCGCGATCTTCCTTTTGAAAGAAGGCCAGGTTAACAGTAGAAAAGAGCTCGAGAGTGCTTCCGAAACGACTTTTCAGACGCTTAGCGCCTTTTGCAACGCCTCGTACCAGGCCATGGTCTCGAGTGAAGAACACGACGATGCGATCGGCTTCGGCGAGGTTATAGCTCTTTAAGACCAGGCTCTCTGTTTCGAACTGCGGCATTCGACAAACTACGGAATGAAGTAAAGCACCCACGCGATCGCAAGACTGATCAGGACAAATTGCAGAAACGTTTTCGTCCCGTACCAAACCCGCTGTTTTGCGTCTCCTTCGCTAAAAGCGCCGAAAACAACGGAAACAAAAAAGGCGAATCCAACCAGGTACAGAAAGTGGATCATTTCTTCCTCCCCAGGCGAATATCGATCGCGTCCATTACGGCGAGATAGTTCAGCAGACCGGCAGTCTCGATGAACCGGCCGCCATACTCGAACGTGGCCCGTGCAGCCATGTTCGGGGCGGGCTCAACGGATGCGAGAAAACTAATGATCGCACCAAGACCGTTACCGAGCTTAGCGAACACATTCAGCAAATAGAGCAGCTGCCCGTCGCGAAAGTCGAATCCCGGATAGTAAGCACCGCCGCTGAACAAAGCGACGATAAACATAGCCCAGATCGCGCCGCCAATTATCAGCCCGCGCCTGACGCGTCCCTGGACCAAGTGCCCGGCGCCGGGAAAAAACCACGAAAGCAAACCGATTATGATCGGATTATCCATCAAACGTTTCCTGTTTCCTTCTCTAATTCCTCAAGAGTCTATCGACAGACTCTGCAAATGAACTCGAACAATCTCAGTCTAAACTCACGTACAAAAAGAATTCGCGATCTACTTAAGAATTACTTTAACTCTCTTCAAGCGTCAGCCGAGATCAGTCTAGTTCGAACCCGCCGTTTCGGCCTGTCTCTGCAGTTCCACCCGGCCTGAGCGGTTCGCACATGCGGACACAAATCGCTCGAAGATCGATCGCGAAAAAGAATCCCACCGCCATGACAGCTCGGGATGCCACTGCACGCCTAGAACAAACCTTCCGGGACGAACATCTTGGATGCCTTCGATGATCCCGTCGTTCGCCCAGGCGACCGCCTCTAAATCTCGACCGGTCTTCCGTACAGCCTGATGGTGATGAGAATTCACTCGAACATCCGCATCGATTCCGCCTGCCATTTCTGCGAGCAGATATCCGGAAGTTAACTTCAACGAGTGCGAGTTCCTATCCAACGGAAGACCCTGCTGATGCTTGATGCTTCCCGCGACCTGAGCTTCGATGTCCTGGATCAGGGTTCCGCCCCGCGAAACGTTCAGCACCTGCATTCCATAACAGATCGCAAGAACCGGCAGATCTCTTTCGTCCGCCGCCGCCAGCACCATCAGGTCCGTCTCGTCTTTCTCAGGAACAACCTTTCCGAGCTTCGGGTGAGGGTCTTCGCCATAGTAACCCGGATCGACATCCGTATCGCACCCTGGAAGAAGCACTCCATCGAACCCGCTTACGACATCCTTCAGATATTCCCGGTCCGGGATCAACGGGATATGGATCGGCAGTCCGCCCGCGGCTTCGAGGGCCTCCGAATAATCACGGCCAAGATAAAATCGCCGCGTCTCAAACTCGAGCCGCATCGTCAATCCGATACGAGGTCTATACGCCATAAACTCATTTATGTTCAGATATATGCCCGCTGACTGTCAATTTGAGCATTCGGTATTAAATCTTTATGATGACCTTTATGCGAGCAAAGCAAAATGCGGTGGGCATTCGCTCGACAACTGTGCTGCTTGTTCATCGCGACGG
>CAMLKY010000390.1 GCA_946480545.1 uncultured Acidobacteriota bacterium | reverse complement strand
AACAGCTTCCCGATGCGACGATCATCGTCGATGCGGGTGTCGGTGTGCCCTCGGATGCAGCAGTGGCCATGGAGCTCGGGGCCGACGCCATTCTCATGAATACAGCGATTGCCGAAGCAGGGAATGCGGAACAGATGGCGACGGCGATGAAGCTTGCGGTCGAGGCGGGCCGGCTCGCGTATCTCGCGGGACGCATGCCCAAACGTCTATATGGATCGGCGTCAAGCCCGATCCAGGGCGCAATAAAGTAACCGTTCAGAACTCAAAGTCGGCGATGATCGGGAGATGGTCTGAAGCGAGAAGTGACCTTCGACTCTTATGCAACGCCGCGCGCTGGAGCCTGACCGTTGCGTCGAAGTAGATGTGGTCGAGATGCAGCAGCGGGGCGATCCCGGGAAAGGTACGCATCGTTCCCAGGTGCAGCTTTGGATCGACCGACTCGAATCTCGACTTGAAAAGATGCGTCGCCAGCCCGCTGACCCATTCATTGAAATCCCCCGCGATTATCCGGCTTCCTACGATCTCGGCACCGTCGAGGATGTGCCCGGCAAGTAGCTTTCGCACCTGATGTCGGCGTTCAAAATAGGACGTGCCCAGGTGGAGGTTTACGAAGTGAAAGACCTTGCCGTCCCCGATCGCGATATCCGTTCTCAGGCACCCTCGCGGCTCCCGCCGTATAACGCTGATGTCATGGTTCTGAAACGAGACGATCGGCAACCGGCTCAGGGTCGCATTTCCGTAATCGCCTCCGAAGTGCTTTCGGTTCTCGCCCATCGAAAAATGCATGCCGAGCTCGTTCGCAAGAAACTCGGCCTGATGCTCGCGCAGCCCGCGATCTGAATGACAGACCACTTCCTGCAATCCGATAACATCCGCATCAAGCTCACGAAGAACTTCGGCAGTGCGCTCGGGCGAATAACGGCGATCAAGTCCGACACATTTGTGAATGTTGTAAGTTGCGATCCGAATGGTCTGCATTATCCCTTGCGGTAACTTCGAATCGCTTTGATGAGGGTCGGGATCGCAAGCAGGAGGAGCACCGCGATCAGCGGGAACGACGCCGCACGCGGGAAGAAAATGAACAGGAACGCGAGGATCAGCAGCACGGTCCCGACGATCCCGAGCAGACGCGCCTCAGCCGACCCGAGCGGCATTCGCTGGGTGATCGCGGAGCCGATGGACGTCGCCGCATTCAACGCACCTGCGGTCGCTTTTCTGACACTCCCGCCGGCGCGGCGGCGCTTGTTGCTTTTAGCTGGCCGAGCGGCCTTCTGCTTCGTGTCCTCGAGAACGATCTCAGTGGCATTCGCGATGTCGCTCAAAAACATCTCCTGCATCCTCCGACCGAAGTCCTCATCCTCGACAAGCACATCGAGCTCGTAGTTACCAAACCAACTAGCGATGTTCAGATTGGTCGAGCCGACACGCGAGAATCTGCCGTCAAACACTGCCGTCTTGGCATGCATCATCGGGCCGTTCCATTCGAAGACGCGCACGCCGGCCTCTAGCAGCGGCCGGTAAGTGGATCTCGTCGTGTCGCGTATCAACGGTATGTCGGTCGATTGGGGTACCAGAACACGCACATCGACGCCGTCTTCGGCCGCAGCCTTTAGAGACTGAAGGTACGAAGGCAATCCGATGAAATAAGCGTCGGTGAACCACATCGAATCGCGAGCTGCCACAGCTAGTAATTGATCGAGCCGGTAGATATGAGCCGCACCCGGGATGCTTTGGACGACACGTAGTGCGACCGAGCCGGTGGCGGAAATGTCTTCGCGTCTGACAAGACGTTTCCGAGCGATCGCGCCGCCCGCCGCCGTCCAAACATCGGCAAACGACGATTCGACATCGGCTACGGCCGGGCCGGTGATCTTCACGCCTGTGTCGCGCCATCCCGGGACACCGCGTTCGGGATGCCCGACCCAGTCCTGTCCGACGCAGAGTCCCGTGACAAAGGCAGCATTGCCATCGACGATCAGGACTTTTCGATGGTCACGGGTGAAGAATGCGAGTGGATCCAGGAGATTCGGCGAGTTGTAGACGCGAACATCGACGCCGCCCTGGCGAAGTCGGCTCCAGTAGCGACGCGACGTTTTCCCGAATCCGCCGAGCCAGTCGTAAAGGACCTTGACCTCGACGCCTTCTTTCGCTTTTTTTATCAGTGCATCGGCAAACAGGCGGCCCTGTTCGTCTTCGTGGATTATGTAGCTCTCAAAGTAGATCCGGTCGGCGGCCGCCTCGATCGATTCCAGCCATGCCGGATAGTTTTCAGCCGCGTCGATGAGGAGATCGACATCGTTTCTTGAACGTCCCCTTGTCGTGGTTCTCATCCCTTTGATCGAATTATACAGTCTGGCCTAGTTCTGCAAGAATGTTCTTCGTGACGGAAATCGGTTCGATCCAGGTCAGAGTACTGTTTTTCGGTGCGACAGCGGACGCAGCGGGGACGCGTTCCATCGATCTCGCGGTGCCTGCCGGCTCCACCGCAGACGATGCGTTCCGCGATCTGCTCAGTGCGAACTCGCAGCTCGGGGCGCACAAGCTTCTGTACTCGGTGAATCAGACCTACGCTCGGGGCGACGAGATCCTGCAGGACGGTGACGAGCTAGCGGTGTTCACAGCGGTGTCTGGCGGTTGATACTCACATAATGGATTTTGCAGAACTCACATCAGATCCAATTGACATCGCCTCGGTGGCGAGGCGGGTCGTGCCTGCGGATTGTGGTGCCACGGTTACGCTGGACGGGTACGTGCGTCGGTTCACGCATGGACGCGAGAGCCTCTACCTCGTCTACGAGGCCTATGAGCCGATGGCGATCAAAGAGATGCAGAAGTTGATCGATGCGGCAAAGGAGGCATTCGAAATATCCCACGTTGGGATCGTCCACCGGCTCGGCCGTTTGGAGATCGGTGAGACGAGTGTGGTCATCTCGGTCGCGGCACCGCATCGGCGTGCCGCTTTCGAGGCTTGCGAATGGTTGATCCGCGAGTTGAAGCGGACGGTCCCGATCTGGAAAAAGGAAGTCTACGCCGATGGAGAAGAATGGATCGAAGGTGACCGGGCGCCAGCGATAGAGATCACTCCGGGCGGTTAGCCGAGTTTTCGTCGTGCGTCGGCCGCGATCGAATCAAAGAGCTGCTCGAGTGGCTGGTTAACGCCGCGCAGTCCTGCCACAACGGCGTCGCCCCAGTCGACGTACTCCTGCCTTCGTTCGATACTCCAGTCTGATGGCGGGCTCTCCACCATGTCTCGCACGTTGCTGATCTTGTCGGCCAGTTTGATCTGTTTGGCACCCTCCGAGAGGTGCGGCGCGTGCTCGACCTGCAGTCGCTTACGCTCGGCCTTAGGGAGCGATTTATCATCGGTCAGCTCGCGGACGTAATCGGCGACCGTCTTCCCGAACTCGGCGGCGATTTCATCAAAGCTGACATCGCAATCCTCCACCGTATCGTGAAGCAACGCCGCAGCGAT
>CAMLKY010000389.1 GCA_946480545.1 uncultured Acidobacteriota bacterium | reverse complement strand
GAATGGGCAAGTTTCGGTGGACGAGCTGCGGCGAACAAAGTCGAGCCCGCTCGTTCGAAAGATAGCGGCCGAGCACGGGATCGATATCTCACGCATCCCGGGTTCAGGTTTAAGCGGCCGAGTAACTAAGAAAGACATCATGTCGTTCATTGAGACGGGCGCCGCGTTACGTCCCGAGGATCTGCTTCGAAAGGGAGCACCGGTCGCACCCGCGATCGCGCCTCCGGCGAAACAAAAGATCGAGTACACGCCTACGCCGATCACCGCATCTGCAGAAGACCGAGTCGAGAAGATGTCGGTCATGCGAAAGAAGATCGCCGAGCACATGACGTTCTCGAAGCAGACCTCTGCGCACGTTACGAGCGTTTACGAGGTCGACATGACAAACGTCGCGAAGTTTCGTCAGAAGAACAAGGACGAGTTCTTTTCTCGGTACGGAACCAAGCTTACATACATGCCGTTCATCTTCCAGGCAGTGAATGCGGCGATCAGAAAATTCCCGATCGTCAATGCACAGGTCGACGGAGAGAATATCGTCTACAAGGGCGACATCAATCTCGGAATGGCCGTCGCACTTGACTGGGGATTGATCGTTCCGGTGATCAAGAAAGCTGACACGCTGTCACTATCCGGACTTGCACTCGCCGCGAACGATCTTGCGGACCGTGCCCGGATGAAACGCCTCAATCCGGACGAGGTACAGGGCGGCACGTTCACGATAACGAATCCGGGAGTGTTTGGTGGACTGTTTGGAACCCCGATCATCAACCAGCCGCAGGTCGCTATTCTCTGCGTCGGAACGATCGAGAAACGACCGAAGGTCTTCACATCACCGGAGGGCGACGATTACATCGCGATCCGTCACATGGCGTATTTCGCATTGACGTACGACCATCGGATCGTCGACGGCGCCGACGCCGAGAAGTTCCTTTCGTATATGAAGGAGTTCCTCGAGGACGGAAGCTTTGGATTTTAGAGGAACTTAGGCCGAGAACTAGAAGTACGCTCCTGCCTTGCTCGCAGTGAACAAGACCAGATGGGCTACAACGTGCGCGATCATCGCCGACTCGAGCCCTCGCTTCCAGTAGAGTGTACCGGCGATCAATCCGAAGATCGAATTGGCGACAATGACGAATCCGATAAGACTCGGAGCCGGCTCGGGAAAAAGAAGAAAAGCGATCGGCAGGTGTCCGATCCCGAACATGATTGACGACAGAAGTATAGCCGCCACAAACATTGAAGAGCTTGGCCCGCTCCTTTCCTTCTGAAATACCCGCCAGCCCAACCATACAAGCAAAGTCATAAAGCCCCAGCGCAGGAGAATCTCCTCGGTGACTCCTCCGTATAAGAGGCGCATCAGTAAGGGAACAAATCTTCCGAATTCCGAAATGCGATCCGCGGCTCCATGAGGAAGTAGCGGGATAAAGATCGCCGAGGTAGCAACGATCGCGAGCCCGCCAACGATACCGCCTATAAATCCGGGAAGGATCTGTGGAGTGATCTTCGAGGCCACGCTCTCGCCGTTCGCGAAAGCTTCGAACACCGGAGCCGTGAGTCCCACTTGAGGAGTCAGGTAAACGCCGACGACGACGCCGATCGCCAGCAGCAAAGAGGGCTGGATCAAACTCACCACTTTCAGAAACGGCGTAAACGTGATCGTCTCGGCTGGAAGAATGTGTGCTGGAAGGGCCGCTATCAAACCGTTCAGGTCGATCAGCAGGATCGTCAGTACCCCTACAAAGCCGGCAATCCAAAGATAGAGAAACAATGAAGTCTTTCGTGTCATAGGTTCGACGCCGCGGTGAAAACAATATAACACCTGTCTTTAGGAGAGCGGTCGCCGGCCAGCCCCGCCTTCGGGCACTAGAAGAAACTTGTTGGCACGGTCTGCTGTTTCGTGTATTCTGCCGTCAATGCTTCTTGCATGAAATCAGAACACCACTTCGGATCTCCTTCAAAAGTGTAAAGAAAAAAGACACGGACAGAATCGAGCCGTTAATTTATAACTCTTGGAAACAATAGTGGGTAACCCGTCTCAGAGAATTTTGTTTGTTATGTCGGGGCGCTGGCATAGGAGTTGTTGGACTGCCACCCGGAAAAGGCGCGCGCTCGCTTTCACCGAAACAAGTTTTTGAGTTTCTGTAGGGATTTGCACATGTCGTATTTCTCGCTTGGTGTCAGCCGGCCTTCGAACTTTTAGTAGTTATTCATTTCAAGGAGTTCAATTATGTTGAAAAAACTTTCTGGTTTGCTTTTAGCAATTCTCGTCGGCGCTTCAGCCGTTTTGGCACAGGACGCACAGCTCCGCACTCTGACCAGCGGTCAGAAGTACAAGATCAAAGGCACGGTCGTTACGCGAGACGATGACAGCAGCTTTATCGTTCGTGACGCGACCGGGGTTGATACGCGCGTCGTCGTTACGCCCGAAGCCAGCATTAAGACCAAGGGTGGCTGGTTCGGCGGCGGCGATCGGGTCGCGAGCAATCAGATCGTCCGTGGTCTGTTTATGGAAGTCGAAGGACGTGGTGACACCACCGGAAACCTTGCGGCTACCAAGGTTCGGTTTGATGAAGATGACTTCCGCGTCGCTCAGTCTATTGAAACCCGCGTCGCTCCGGCCGAGGCTCGTTTGACGGCTGCCGAAGAGAACGCACAGCGTGTTTCGGGTCAGATCGATGAGCTCATGGCCATCTCGAATGCTGCACGCGGTGGTGCAAAGGCTGCACAGGAAACCGCTGACGCCGCTGTCGAAGGTGTGAACGCGACCAACGCTCGCATCTCGGCGATGGACGACTATGTTGTCCAGTCGACGGCGACCGTTAACTTCCGAGTCGGTAGTGCCCGTCTCTCGCCTGAAGCGAAAGCTTCGCTCGACGAAGTTGCGACAGCAGCTACGACGATGAAGGGCTACGTGATCGAGGTCACCGGTTTTGCTTCGGCTGAAGGCGGAACCGCTATGAACAAGGCACTCAGCCAGCGTCGTGCTCAGGCCGTTATCGATTATCTCGTAGAGAATCATAATGTGCCGCTGCGACGCATCGGACAGTCGTATGGATTTGGCGAACTGCAGGCAGTTGCTGATAACACTACACGCGAGGGACGTGAACAAAATCGTCGCGTGGAAGTGAAGCTTCTTGTCAGCCGCGGATTGAACCAGAATGTTGAGGTTCGTCCGGTCGCAACTGACGACAACGAAGAATAGTCTTTCGAGACACTCAGGGCAGAGGGGTGAATTGGGTGAGAACCTTTTTCGCTCTTCTGCCCTCTAACTTTTTGTACCGGCCTGCTCGCGGTTGTTTGTACTTTATGAAGTTCTTCACCACCCTACGTACCGTTTCCAGTCTTAGTTTTTTAGTTTTCCTTACATCGATAGCCTTTGGGCAGACCCCGTCTCCGACACCTCCGATTCCCGAAGAAGAGGGTGTGGTCCAGGTCAAATCGCGGCTGGTGGTCGTTCCGGTATCGGTTACAAA
>CAMLKY010000388.1 GCA_946480545.1 uncultured Acidobacteriota bacterium | reverse complement strand
CGCGCGAGGTCTGGAGGAATCTCGACTGTTCGCTCCTCGGTATCCGGTTCGAGTGTAACCACAATGTTGTCACCGGCCTTGACGCCGGCCGCCTCACGGAAGGCTTTTGGGATACCCAGCATATACTTTCCACTCATTCGAACAACCGAACCACGGTATTCCGCGCCATTGACGACCGCTTTCACCGGGACCCGCTTAGCTCCCCATAAATCCTCTACGTCGAATGGGATAGTGATCCCGGTCGCGTCCATCGTCGGATGCTTCTCCAGCTTTACGGTTATCGTTTGTTTCACACGCTTCATTCCACTAGAATTTTTACTAAATGCCTGTGGTTCAGTTGTATCGCTGAATTTAGCAAAAGCGCTATGCCAAATAAAATTCGCAAAGCCGTTTTCCCGGCTGCCGGTCTGGGAACGAGATTCCTTCCGGCCACCAAGGCGAGTCCGAAAGAAATGCTGCCGCTCGTCGATAAGCCGCTCATCCAGTATTCGGTCGAGGAAGCCGTTGCGAGCGGAATCGAATCGATCCTAATCATCACGGGCCGTGACAAGACAGCGATCGAGAATCACTTTGATATTTCATTCGAGCTTGAACACCTTCTTCGCGCAAAGGGGAAAGACGAGCTCTTCAGGCAGGTGCGCGCCATTTCCGAAATTGCCAGGATCAGCTACACCCGCCAGCGCGAGGCTCTCGGCCTCGGGCACGCGATCTATCAGGCCAAGGATTTCGCGGGCGGCGATCCGTTCGCGGAGTTCGAGCCGGGACAGACCGCGTGTCGGCTCGCTCCTCCGCCGGTGACGAGCGTGCCGAAGAAGTCCGGGCCGCGCAAGCTGGCCACCTTCGTCAGGGTGCCCGTGGCCTTCGGGTCGAAGGGGGCGGCGAGCTTCGGCGTGATCGACGCCGAGGAGGTCGAACCAAACGTTTTCAGGATCCGCGACATGGTTGAAAAGCCGGCGTTCAGCGAGGCACCGTCGGATCTCGCGATCATCGGGCGATACATCTTTACGCCGGACATCTTTGACGCGATAGAGAAGACCCAGCCCGGTGCGGGTGGCGAGATCCAGATCACCGACGCGATGCGGCTGCTTCTCAGTCAGCGTCCGTTTTACGCCGTCAAGCTCGACGGCGTTCGACACGACGCCGGCGACAAGCTCGGCTTCCTGATCGCGACCGTCGAATTTGCGTTAAAGCGGGAAGATCTGGGCGCCCAATTTCGGGAGTATCTTAGGAGCTTGGAATTATAAGGGCCGTTTCGTGTCCTTTCGTGAGTGTGCGTGGCTCCAGTTCTTAAGCCCGGGCAGACTGGAACCGCTAACTCGCACGAAGTAACACGAAACAGAGCCAATTCCTTATAGCGAATGCCACTAGCCACGATTGAAGAGGCCGTCGAAGAGATCCGAAACGGCCGGATGATCATCATCGTCGATGATGAAGACCGCGAGAACGAGGGCGACCTCGTCTGCGCGGCCGAGCTCGTCACGCCGGAGATCATCAGTTTTATGGCGATCCATGGCCGTGGCTTGATATGTCTGCCGCTTACCGAGGAACGCTGCGACGAGCTTCAGCTCCATCCGCAGACTCCGGACAACACGTCGAGCATGGGAACGGCGTTCACAATATCGATCGAGGCGCGCGAAGGAGTGACGACCGGGATCTCGGCTGCGGACAGGGCGAAAACGATCCTTACCGCAGTCAACCCAAGCTCGAAAGCATCTGATCTGGCCCGGCCCGGGCACGTGTTTCCTCTACGCGCGAAGCGAGGCGGGGTTCTGGTGCGGGTCGGCCAGACCGAGGCAAGCGTCGATATCGCGCGAATTGCCGGACTGGCGCCTGCCGCCGTTATATGCGAGATCATGAACGATGACGGGACGATGGCCCGAATGCCTGAGCTCGAGATCTTCGCCGAACGGCACGGGCTAAAGATCATCTCGGTAGCAGATCTTGTCCGCTATCGCATCGAGAAGGAAATGCTGGTCCGGAGGGTTGTCGAAACCGATCTCCCGACTGATCACGGCCTGTTCCATGCCGTTGTTTACGAGAACGAAATGAATGGCGAAACGCACCTCGCGATGACGATGGGCGACGTCGAGACAACGGAGCCGGTTCTCGTCCGCGTCCAAACGGAGAATGTCACGTTCGCGATGTTCGGTTCGACGCTCGGCGAAGCATCCCGGGCGATGCAGTCATCTCTCCAAAAGATCTCAGAAGCGGGGCGCGGCGTGGTTCTCTACCTACGGCAGCGCGAGAACAATCTCGATCTCGTAAATCAGCTCCGAACCTACGCCCTGATGCAGGAAAAAAATATTGATTTTCAGGCCGCGAAACGGGAAACTGGATACGGAAAGCTTCACGATTACGGCATCGGCGCCCAAATACTGAAAGACCTGGGCGTCAAAAAGATTCGTCTCCTCACGAATCATCCGCCGCGAATAAATGCAATCGAGGCGTTCGATCTGGAAATTACCGACACTGTAAGTCTGTAGCCAGATGATTTCTTGAACGGGCAATGCCGGAAGAACAAAGCGAACAACGGGGGGAAAACCAGGATCGGGTGCCGGATCAGAACGTCGATGATGCTACGCCGGCCCGACGCCGGTATTTCACCCGCCGTAATGCCCTTATCGGCGCCGGGCTGCTGGCGATCCTTATCGTACTGCTCTCTATCCTTTCCGTCGTCTTTTACCGCTACGGCGTTTTCGATACCTACGTCAGGACGCAGTTCGTCGCGAAGATGGCCGAGATCGGTATCGTTTTCGATGCCGATGTGTTCCGCGTCACGGTCAACCCGCTCGAGCTCGAACTCAAGAATGCGACGTTTAATGACCGGGTCTCCGGCGAAAGGCTCTTCTTTATCCGCGAGGCCCGCCTCGGTCTTACGGTTCAGGATCTCTACGCATGGCAGCTCAGCCGGGATATCACAGTTGATTCGACCGACATTTACGGTGCCGAGGTCTGGGTCAAGTTCGACGAGAACGGCCGGTCGAATTTCGCAAATCTGACGCTGGTCGAGGACCAACGCGGTCAACGGGTCAACTTCAAATACGATTCGGTCAAATTCGCGGTCCGCGACAGCGTCGTGCACTTTGGCGACGTCTCGCGAAAGATCACCGCAGACGCGAACAACGTTCAGTTCTTCCTCGAGCCGGAGAACTACGAAGTCCCTGACGAGCAAAAACGCTACAAGATCGAGTTTACGGCCACCGACTCGACATTCGCCTACGACGAACGTCCGCTTGAGGACGTGGATGTCCGGGCCCGCGGAATCGCCGACAGGACAGGAGCCGAGATAACTGAGCTCCGTATAGAAACCCCGATCGGCTATTCGACTCTCAACGGCACACTCGCGGATTGGGCGTCACCGAAATACAACCTGAATATCGAATCGACCGTCGATCTGACGCAGACGTCGACGATCTTTCCGCTCGGTGCAAGCCTTCGCGGCGTGGGCAACTTTAAGGGCGTCGTAAGCGGCGAGGG
>CAMLKY010000387.1 GCA_946480545.1 uncultured Acidobacteriota bacterium | reverse complement strand
TCTTTGCTGTCACCCTTCTCAGCGTAATAAACGATCTGTTTTCCATTGGGCGACCATTGCGGGTTGTAGTAGCCGACCGCCGCATCTTCGGTCAGGCGTCGAACGTCCGAGCCATCCGCATTCATTCGGTAGAGCTGATATTTCCCTCCATCCCGATTCGAGATAAATGCGATATATTTGCCATCTCTGGAAAACGCGGGCGTGGAATTCTTACCTGCTCCCCTTGTAAGCTGGCGAAGGTCGGACCCGTCGGCATTTGCGGTGAAAATGTCCGACTCCTTTGCGCCCGGAGCTCCCGAGCTGAAAGCGACCCTTCCTTTTCCCCAGGATGTATAGAACTCGTTGGTCCCGTCGCCGCTGATCTTCCGAATATCGGATCCATCGATTCGGGCGACGAATATATCGGCCTTCATCGTCCGCTTCGTTTGATCGATGTCGTACATTCCGGTGAACGCTATAGACTTTCCGTCTGCGGAGAAGGAAACGTCCTGATGGAACATCGGGGCTTGAGCGTCAGCCGCAGCAGCGAGGGCGATAGTCAACAACAGGAAAAATAACACTCGTCTCATCACACAATACTCTCCTTGTGACTTGTCTACGCCGTTCGATGCCCAAACGTTTCACGCGGTGTGGGATCTAGAGCGTTGCCAACCAATACCGGATAAGCGTGAACAGAACGATCGCAGCGAGAAGGGTCAGTGTGCCGACGACTTGGTTTCTTGAGAATCTCATTTTTTCTTACCAGCCACGATCAGGTACTACTTCACTTCCGGTCCGGGGTGGCGCGCCGCGACCGACACCAATCTACGACACGTCTCCCGCTTTTCTGAAGCCCGTTCGATTTGCGTGAAGACCGCTTTGGGTGAAAACTAGCTGGCATGAGAACAATCATCGTCTATCTGCTGCTGTTGTTCCTCGCGGTTGAATCAATTGCCCAGGATGCCGCGGCCCGGTTTGACGAGTTCATCCGCGTGCGGGCGCCGCTTATAGCTTTGACCAACGTGCGGATCGTCGATGGGACTGGAGCGGCTCCCCTTGAGGCCCACACGATTCTTATATCCGATGGCAAGATCAGCATGGTCGGCCCAACCGCGGCGACGACGTACCCCTCGACAGCGAAAACTATAGATCTTACCGGCTATACGGTGTTGCCCGGACTTGTCGGTATGCATAACCATCTGTTCTTTCCGATGGGCGGAAATCCGCCGATCTATTCCACGATGGCGATCAGCTTTCCGCGACTGTATCTCGCAATGGGAGTAACGACGATCCGCACGACCGGCAGCGTCGCGCCGTATACGGATCTCGAAGTAAAGCGCTTGATCGACGCCGGCCAGATGGTCGGTCCGAAGATGGACGTAACCGCGCCGTACCTGGAAGGCAAAGGAGCATTTACGCCGGTCATGCGTGAAACCACCGGACCGGACGATATCCGACGCATGGTGAATTTCTGGGCCGACCAGGGTGCGACCTCGTTCAAGGCGTACATGAATATCACGCGCGAAGAATTGCGGGCTGCCGTAGATGAGGCGCACAAGCGTGGGATAAAAGTGACGGGCCATCTTTGCTCAGTGACTTACAGAGAGGCGGCTGAGATAGGAATCGACAATCTCGAACACGGTCTGCTCGCAAATTCGGACTACGTCAAAGACAAGAAGCCGGACGTTTGTCCCGGGAGCGCCGTGGGGCAATCGATTTTCAACCTCGACATCACTGGTCCGGAGGTTCAGGAGACGATCCGCGTGCTAGTCGCGAAGAAGGTTGCGATCACATCGACGCTCCCGGTGTTCGAAGCGAGCGCTCCGATAGCCCAGAGCGGCATCGGCGCCGGACGCGCGGTTTTGAATCAGAAAATGCTCAACACGATGTCGAATGATGCGCGGATCCGCTATTTCAATTCACGCGTGTGGATACCCGCAAACTCGCCGACCGCGACGATGATCCGAAAGACGATGGACTTTGAGCGAGCGTTCGTTAAGGCCGGTGGATTACTCATCGCCGGTCTGGACCCGACCGGCAACGGCGGGGTTGTTGCGGGATTTGGCGATCTTCGCGGAGTCGAGCTTCTCGTCGAGGCCGGATTCACACCGCTTGAGGCGATAAAGATCGCAAGCTGGAACGGTGCGAAGTATCTGGGGCGCGAATCACAGATCGGGTCGATCGCTGCGGGCAAGGCGGCAGACCTGATGATCGTCAAAGGCAATCCCGCAGCGAATATTTTCGACATCGAGAATGTCGAGATCGTCTTCAAGGACGGAGTCGGTTACGATTCCGAGAAACTGATACAGTCGGTTCAGGGATTGGTTGGCGTTCGCTAGCTCTCGTCCGGCATCTCGGCGGCGTCCTAAAAGCGGTGACCAGATTTGCAAGACCGGAAGGCCCGCCTGCGGCCACTCGCGGACCGGTAACAAATCGAAGGTCTGAATGTCGACCGAATCTAAAGAGGGTATGATCGTTACCAATGAAACCCGGCGAAGAACTTATCGAAGAAGGTATAAAGGATCTTGCCGCGGATCGTGAAACGATCGCGTCACTGGTCGTCTCGATCGGAGCGCCGCGATTGAGGCGCATCGGCCATGCTATCCCTGAATCAACGGTAGATTCACCTGAACATCGCCTTTACAAGTTGCTCAGCGAAACAGATCCCAACTCAGCTCATTCGCGCTACAACGCGTTGATACGGCGTCTTGTCAGCTATGAGCGAGCGGCCGAGTGCGAAACTTAACGGACAGGGAAAAGATCTCAGAGTTCATGCGAGCATTCGGTCGTGTCGCTCGCAGCGAAGCACGCGTCCATTTCACGGCGGTGTCACGGCAGTAATGACAGGTATCCAGCCATTGACCCGTAACCGTTTGCGAACGCGGTCCGGGCTTTTATTGAAGATGAGACGCCGCAGCACGGGATCACAAGATGAAAAGGGGAAAGCCCGAAAAGCCCCTCGCCGTCGGCATGTTGGTCCAGGCCCTCCCGCACGCTTCGCGCGGGCGACTGCCGACAACTAGTACGCCTTCGTCACATCGACACCGGTGTAGTAGTGCTTCACGATTTCATCGAACTTAACACCCATCTTCGCCAGGCCATACGCTCCGTACTGGCACATACCTACTCCATGGCCCCAGCCTCGGCCGGTGAAGGTATAACCGGTCACCTGATTTCCCGAGTAGCGTTTGTTGATGACGAAGAGTTGTTCGCGCAAGCGCAGCGCCGATCGGATCTTCCCGCCTTTGAGAGTTTTCACACCATTCGACCCGATGATCTCGATCTCGGCGGCGCGTCGTGAATATCCCTGACGTTTGATATTTACATCGTAGAGCGTCCCGATGCCGCGCACGTAGCGCGACAGGCGCGACTGGACAGCAGACGGCGACAAAGTGGTGGTCCAGTTCGTGAACGGAGACATGTTCTCGGCGACGGTCGGCGTGTCGGTCGGCTCGATCTCGAGATACGACACGGCTCCCCCCGGATCGGTCTGGTAGTTCACC
>CAMLKY010000386.1 GCA_946480545.1 uncultured Acidobacteriota bacterium | reverse complement strand
CCGGGTGAAGATACTAACTCTCTCCCACTATGACTGAAAAAGAAATGTTGCAGCGAACGAAGAAGTTCGCATTGAGAATAATGAAGGTCGTCGACGCACTTCCGCGCACGACATCAGGTCGAGCGATCAGTGGTCAACTGATCCGTTCAGGTACATCGGTTCCAGCGAACTACCGGGCTGCGTGCCGAGGTCGGTCTAAGGCTGAGTTCATCGCCAAGCTCGGCATCGTCGAGGAAGAGGCCGACGAAAGTGCTTTTTGGCTTGAGTTGATAATCGAAGGCGCACTTCTTAAGGAAGCACTAGTGCGTGATCTTTACAAAGAAGCCTGTGAAATCACGGCTATCATGTCGGCTTCAAAGAAGACAGCCCGAGCGCGATCGCAAATCGCAAATCGCAAATCGCAAATCAAATGAACATCCTTGAAATCCGAACTCTCCGCGGTCCTAATTACTGGAGCGGGTATTGGAAGAAGCTGATCATCATGCGCCTTGATATTGGGGAGTATGAGGATCGGCCGACTGACAAGATCGACGGATTCTATGACCGGATGAATGACGTGATGCCGTCGCTCGCGGTGCACGGGTGCAGTTATCAGGAGGAGGGCGGATTTCAAAGACGGGTGCGTGAAGGCACGTGGGCCGGGCACGTCATCGAACACCTCGCCCTCGAGCTGCAGACGCTCGCGGGGATGGACACCGGTTACGGGAGAACACGCGAGACGGGCGAACGCGGCGTCTATAATGTCGTATTCAGCTATCACGAAGAGGAGGTAGGCCGATTCGCCGCGCGCGCGGCGGTCCAACTGTTTCTCGACCTCGCCGAGGATAAGCCGCTCGATCAGGTCAGAGAATCACTCGCTCGCGATATCCAGCGGATGCGCGAGATTCGTGAGGAAGTCCGGTTTGGACCGTCGACCGGGGCCCTGGTCGAAGAGGCCGAGTCGCGCGACATTCCATTCATCCGTTTGAATGACCAGTCGCTCGTCCAGCTTGGTTACGGTGTCCATCAAAAGCGGATCCAGGCCACGACCACGGCAAACACCAACATGATCGCGGTCGACATTGCCGCCAATAAGCATGCGACGAAAAAGCTGCTCGGCGACATGGGTGTTCCGGTGCCGAAAGGTTCGAGGATCCGGAATATCGAGGATCTCGAAGCGACGCTCGAATCGATCGGATATCCGGTGGTGATAAAGCCTCTCGACGGAAACCATGGCAGGGGCGCGACCGTCGGTATCACCGATCTCGAACACGCGCAGACGGCATTCGAAAAGGCACGCGAATACTCACGATGGGTCATCGTAGAGCAGCAATTACAAGGAGCAGACTTCCGTGCGCTGGTCGTCAACAACCGGCTCATAGCTGTCGCCGAGAGGATCCCGGCTCACGTAATCGGTGACGGCGAGCATACGATCCAACAGCTCATCGATCTCACGAACGCCGATCCGCGACGCGGATACGGGCACGAAAACGTCCTCACCAATATCGAGGTGGACGGCCAGACGATGCGCTGCATAAATGCAAAAGGCTACGACCTCGACACTGTCCTGGCGAAGGACGAGATGCTCACCCTGAAGACGACTGCAAATATCTCGACGGGTGGAACTGCGATCGACCGGACCGATGAAGTGCACCCGGAGAATGTTTTTCTGTTTGAGCGTATCGCGAGGATCATCGGGCTCGACGTCGCCGGTATCGATGTTATCGCGCCTAACGTATCAGAGCCGCTCGCTGAGAACGGCGGCGGCATTATCGAGGTCAACGCGGCCCCGGGCTTTCGAATGCACCTCTCTCCGAGTGACGGTATCGGGCGCAATGTCGCCGAACACGTCATCGACATGCTTTACCCACGCGGCACTCCGTCGCGCATTCCGATAATCGCGATCACCGGCACGAATGGAAAAACGACCACGACGCGTCTCATCGCTCATGTACTGAAGGGAGCAGGCCGCACGGTTGGATTCACGACGACCGACGGCACATATATTCAGAACCAGCAGATAACGCGCGGCGACAACACGGGGCCCGTCTCCGCCCAGCTTGTGTTGAAAGATCCCACCGTCGATGTCGCCGTGCTCGAGACGGCACGTGGCGGCATTATTCGATCGGGGCTCGGTTTCGATTATTGCGATATCGGTGTCGTGACGAACATCGCCGCCGACCATCTGGGTCTGAAAGACGTGAATACGCTCGAGGATCTGGCCCGCGTTAAGTCGGTGGTTCCCCGTGCTGTTTCGCGTCGCGGTTACGCTGTGCTGAATGCCGAGGACCCGCATGTCTACAAGATGCGCGAATTGGTCGAGGGCCACTGTGTCTATTTCTCGATGGATGAGAATAACGAGAACATCGAGCGTCAGGCGCGTCGGGGGCGGATCTCGTGCGTCTACGAGAACGGATACGTGACGATCCTGAAAGGTCGTTGGAAGGTAAGGATAGAGAAGGCCGCGAATATACCTCTCACTTACGGCGGGCGGGCCGAGTTCATGATCCAGAACGTGATCGCCGCGACACTTGCATGCTTCGTTCATGGTGTCTCGATCGAGGATCTTCGCGTCGGACTGACCACATTCAACGCGGGCACGGCCCAGACACCGGGCCGCTTGAATTTCGTGGAGGTAGGCGGAGTGACCGTCCTGATGGACTACGCCCACAACCCGGCGGGGATGCGTGGTCTCGTGAATTTCATTTCAAAACTGCCGAACAAGTATCGAACCTGTGTGCTGAACGGTACGGGTGACCGCCGCGATGACGACATCCGCGAATTCGCCCAGATCGCGGGTGAGAACTTCGACCGCATCGTCATCCGCCGAGGAAATTACCTTCGCGGAAGGACCGACGAGGAGATGTTCAACCTGTTGCAGGAAGGGATAGCCCAGGCGGAGAACACTCCCCAGGTGCGGGTAATTCCGGAAAGTCGCGATGCTATCCACCATGCGATCAAACACGGCCGGAAGGGTGAGCTTGTTGTCACCCTCGCCGACCGCGTTCCTGACGACATTCGTTACGTTGAAGAGATCCGGGATGAGTTGCTGGAAAAACAGCAACAGCAGGCGACCGCCTAGGTGGCGGTGGCCGGTGTGGCGTCACCTCGCGTCATAAGCCCCCCGACCAGATATACCAATCCGAGAAGGACGTGGACCACATGGTCCATAGTGCCGAGCTCAAGCGCTCCGGGTAGAACACTCAGCATTCTGTCGTCGCCCGATCCGGCGATGAAACCGACGACGCCGAGAAGCAGATAGACGGCTCCGAATACATAGCAGAACATCTTCGCCGCCGATAGAGAACCAGCCAAACCCAGGTACAGGGAGATGGCGCCCGAAACAAGGTGAATGATGTTGTGGGTTGTGCTCAGGTGTAGACCGAGCGCGTGTGGAGCGACGAAACCCGCGAGTCCGACAAGAATGAATGCCGCACCGAGTATTGTCGCTATCGTCTTTGCCATGTTCTAAGTCCTCCTATTTTTTGGAGCACGCGGAAGGCGACGATACTGCTTG
>CAMLKY010000385.1 GCA_946480545.1 uncultured Acidobacteriota bacterium | reverse complement strand
GCGATGGTCGAAACGTGCGGTGAACCCGGACCGGAAAGCCAGACCCACGCGGCGGCGAACACCAAACCGATAAGGATCGGGGCAAACACTATCGCCATCCTGGCCCCCGGCGTTATGCGGGATGTTCGACCCTGGACGGGTGCAGGTATCGGGATCGTTGCCTGCTCCTGCGGGCCTACTGGCCCGACCTCGCCGATGAACTTGTATCCGCGTTTCGGGACCGTCTCGATATACCGCGGATGATCGGCGGAATCGCCCAACGCCTGTCGCAGCTCCTTAATGATCTTCGTAAGCGCGTTGTCGCTGACGAATGTCTCACCCCAAACCTCGTCGAACATCTGCCGCTTTTCGACTACCTGACCGCTGTGTCGCAGAAGAAGGACAAGCACGTCAAAAGCTCTGGGGGCGAGCGCCACAGTCTCGTCGCCGCGTGTGACGACGTAATTCTGGGCGTCGACTACAAAACCGTCGAACCGGTAGACGGTCTTTTCGTTTGATTCGGGTGAATTCACGGTGAGTGCGCTCTAAAGAGGATACACCGCCGCGGCCCGTTTTTGTGGCAGAAATTCGACGTTTTTGCTCGATTTCCGGAAAGTCATCGTAAGGTCACTGAAAAGTCACAGCCGCGTCATTACTCGCCGGATAGCTCTGGGTATAGTTCACGTCGTTAGGAGATCACTACTATGAAAAAACTAATCACACTTACGGCAATCATGATCTTTGGAGCGGCGGCTTATGGACAAGGTACCGCCGAGGGGGCAAACAGGCTCGGTCTGACCGAGTTGGAGAAAGGCAACTACGAGGCGTCGGTCACGCACTTTGCTCGGGCGATCGACCTGAAGCCCGAGTACGCTTCGGCACATTACAACCTGGGGACCGCTTACTTCCACTTGGGGCGGAATGAGCAGTCGATCGAGTCGCTCCTCCGGGCGACTCGGCTCGATCCGGTTTCGGCGATCAACCGGAACCAGCTCGGTGCCGTTTATCTTGAAACCGGGAACAACGAACGTGCGGTGTCTGCGTTCAAGGAAGCGATCCGGCTGAATCCGAGTCATGCGTCGGCTCACTACAATCTCGGATGTGCTCTGATCAGACTTCGCGATTTTGCGGCCGCGGTAAAGCCGCTTGAGACCGCACGACGGCTTGATCCTGTGAATCCAGAGATACGTTTGAATCTCGCTTACGTGCTAAGCCGAGAAGGCCGGCTCTCGGATGCGATCTCGGAAATGGAGACTGCGGTCGGGCTAGGCTCTTCGGATGCCGAGCTGCACTTATTTCTTGGGAATCTGTATTTGCTAGCGGATGATCGGCGCGGTGCCGAGCGGCAGCGTGCGAAGCTGGCAAGCCTGAATGCGGAGCTCGCGCGTCGTCTTGGTCGCGCGATGTCTGTTGGCCAGGCAATAGGTTGGAGCGAGCTTGGACGTTAGATCCCACAGCAGGTCACGCAGGCGCCGGCGAGCACGAATGCGTGACCTGCCGTAATAGCTCAATAACTCCTCTCCTCGAGGATCTTCGTGAACGCTACTGCACCGGGCAGGTCCTTCCTGAGCTGCTCGGTGACACTATCAGCCTCGGCCGGCGGAATGTGTAACGCGATTATGTGCTTCGGATCGAATTGCTCACGTACGAATGTTCGTCCTTCTTCCGAAATAAGGAACCAGTAGGGGATGAGCGCTATATCGATCTTCTCCTGAGCGAGATTGAACACGGAAAAGTTGTCGCGGGTCATGTCGGCATCACCGACGTGAAGGAGCTTTTTCCCACCGATCTCGATCACGTGACCGAGGTTCTGAATATCCTTGAAACGTTCGCCCGAGTGCTGAAGACCGAGAAACTTGACGCGGATCCCGTCCTGACTTATCTCCGATGTTTTTCTTAACACGTGCGCCACCGGCCTTATCTGCGATTTGATCCGTTCATATTCCGTGAAGTTCTTACTGATCTCATCGACGGCCTGCTGTGAAGAGGCGAGACGTGCCTTCGGATTACCTTTTAGATAGAGCCCGATCGACTGCGGATGAAAGTGATCGAGATGTACATGCGAGACGAGGAGCAGGTCGATCCGATCGTAGGGCGCACGCGCATTCTCGAGCACGCTCTGCATTTCGGGAGGCGGAAAGAGATACGCCGGACGGTACTCCCGATGAAGCCCGTCAATAAGGATCTGCTTATCGGCTGATGCGAGCAAGACACCCTCGTTCGCTATGTACCGCACCGTCAGGCTCGAGCCCTTTTGAACAGTAACAGGCTTCGCGAGAAGGCAGACGGCCACCAAAAGTAAAAAGAACGTCTTCATAATCACCTCACGCCCTTATACGCCGCATTGTGCGGGACAGTTTCCGCAGGGGGGTTGCGGGAGCGCAAGATTCCTGTGCTAATATGCCGGCGTCACCCAACTAACTTAGAAGGAAGTTCTAACAGCGGATCGGTTCACGCGGTTTTCTGGAACCAACTCGCGATTAGAGTTTTACTTCCGCGAATCAGATAGCTTACCGAGGGCGCTTTGCGTCCAGAGGATTCGCTCTTTCGTAAAAGGTGGGGGCCGTTTACGAAACTGCTTTTCAAACGCCATTGAAGCAGGCGCCGGCGGAGGTTGTCCCGAACACCCGCCGGCGCGAGCGAATGATTTGAGTCTGTCTTGCGAGTCTGTCTAGCCTGGTGAGTCCAAAGGCACTTTGTTCGTGTTCTTTCGTGTGCGTTCGTGGTTTCAGTTCTTGCGCTCTAAGACTGTAACCACTAATTCACACGAAAGCACACAAAGGAACCGCGAATCACACACTCGATAGCCTCAGGGCACATACGCATTCGGTACCGGCATGTCACCCGTTGTTCCGAATGTCTGGATCAAAGTTCCGGCAGTCGTTCGGTCGACGTACCACGTCGAGTCCGATGGCCTGAACACCGCGGTGTCGAACTTCCCGTCGCCGTCGTAATCACCCGGCGAAGGAACATCGCCGTTTGTGCCGAACGGAACTGCGTAGAACGAGAAGTCTTCGCTTCGCAGAATGAACCACTGTCCGGTCGAAGGCCTGAAGAACGCCACGTCGGATTTAGCATCGCCGGTGTAATCGCCCTGAACAGGCTTATCGGTCGAGCCGCCGAACGTGAATGCGATCACGCTCGATGCCGAACGCTTCACCCACCACTGGCCAAGGCTCGGACGGAAGATCGCGATGTCCGCCATCCCGTCACCATCGTAATCAGAAGCAACGGGAACATCGCCCGTGGTTCCGAATGTCTCGATGGTCGTACCACCTGTCGACTTCCGGATAAACCATGCCGAGTTCGAAGGTCTGTAGACGGCAGCATCCATCTTTCCGTCTGCATCGTAATCAGCCGGAGCAGGCACATCTCCATTCGTCCCGAACGGAAATGCAAAGAACGAGAAGTCTTCGGAGCGAAGCACGAACCATTCACCTGTCGAAGGACGCCAGACCGTGATGTCCGCCTTGCCATCGCCGGTGTGATCACCCGGGGCGATCTTATCCGTCGAAGCACCGA
>CAMLKY010000384.1 GCA_946480545.1 uncultured Acidobacteriota bacterium | reverse complement strand
CACGATCTACTGAGTGCGTGTTTCTCTGCTGGGGCTCGAAGTCGCGGAGGTGCGGGAGAAGTCTTCGGCCCGTTCAGGGCCGGCTGGTTGGGGCGATGCGACCAGAAGCTTCGCATCTGGCTAGGTTCTTTCGTGGGCTTCGCCGCGGGAGCTAGGCTGCGATTACCTGTCTAGCACTTAAGGCTCGGTGATTACAGGGGATTTCAGCGATTTTGCTGCGATCTTCCCGAGATTTATTCGGCGACAATCGCAATTCGTACCCTACAAATCCCCGTCCGTACTCTACAAATCACGATCTGCAGCCTACAAATTGCCGTCTGTACCGTACAAATCAGGATCTGCACCGTACAAGTCCGGGTCTGAACAGTTCAAGTCCGGATCTGAACAGTACAAGTCGCGATCTGAACAGTACAAATCCTGGTCTGAACGGTTCAGGTCTCGGTCTGAAGAGGACAAGATTCTTTCGTGTTCTTGTTCGTGTTCTTTCGTGTGGGTTCGTGGTTACAGTACTCCGGCGCTGCGAGACTGGAACCACGGACGAACACGAAAGGACGCGAGAAAGGTTGAGTTTTCGTTGTTCGTGTTCTTTCGTGTACGTTCGTGGTTACAGCCCTCATGCTGAAGAACTGGAACCACGAAGTAACACGAATGAACACGAAAAGAACGAGGCTATACGAAGGGCACGGCCCCGGTCGCTACTGCTCCCGGTTCTGACTTGTGTCGTTGAATTCTTTTTCTACGATCGGCGGGTGCTGCTCTTCGCATGAGAGCTGTGAGTCGTCAACTTCGGATTCCGAATTGGCGGGTTTGGGTTTTCGGCGGTCGGCTTCGCATTTGCGGATGGCATCGAGCCGCTTCTTTTCGAGGTCGTTTACCTTTTTCAGATAGGCTTCACGTTCGAGTTTCCACTTCTCATGCTTTGCCTGTTCGGCGGCGTTGACCGGCGGGGTGAGCCTGGCCGGCTCCTTGTATTCCATATTCGCCGCGTTGGTATTGGCCGTCTCGGTTCGCGTGCATGCGAACGACGAAATAACGATGAGCAGGATGAAGATCTTCATATTGATTTAGGTGGGTCGGGAGGAAGGCCGGGAATATTATAACAGGATGGGGACGCGGATGACGCGAGTCGGTACCGTCCGCGTTAGCGGATGGGTCTGGCGCCGAATATCTTTTCAAGCCGACCGTGCATCGAGTCCCACCCGCCCGCTCACGCGGACGGTACTGACCCGTGTCGCCGCGCTCACCATCAACAATCAACGATCCACTTTCGTATTATCCCAGAAATCAGGTTTGCGGGGACGGATCGGCTTTTGTTTTGCGAGCTCGATCTGCCGAGCGCGGAGTCGGAGTTCTTCTTCTTTTTGGCGACGCCGCTCCTCGCCTGTCAACGGGGGTGTTCCGCGCTCGCCCCAGTAGTATTTGACCGTGATAAAGACAAGCGTGAACGTCCCAAGCGCCGTCAGCAAGATCACAAGAAAAATTATCCAGCCGAAACTCGACATCGTTATTTTCATGCTCGCATTTCTGGTTTCGAGTTTCTAGCCTTGATACGTTCTGTTCGTGTATTTCGTGTTTTTCGTGGTGGCCGCCGGGTGAACCACGAAAAACACGAAATACACGAAGAAGACACGAACCAGAAACTAGAAACTTGGAACTAGAAACTAAACCTCTCCGTATTGCCCACCAGTTCACTCTGGGAGACTTCGGGTATGACTACACGCGTAACAGGACGAGTTGTCGGTGTTCTACTGGTTCTTCAACTCGCTGGTTTGATAGTTCCCTTCGTGCTGCTGCACCCGGTGATGCGGCCCGATTATCTGACGACCGCGGCGGCGTATTCCGGACAGCTCAAGACGGCGGTGCTGCTGTTCTTCGTGCAAGGGGCGCTCTTCATCGGCAGTTCGATCGCTGTGTGGACGGTTTTGCGACGTCACAGCCAACCGATGGCGATATGGCTGATCGTCGTGGCCGTGATCCTCTTCGTGCTCCAGGCGGCGGATAACGTTCAGATCATGTCGATGCTGTCGCTGAGCGAGCAAAACGCCGGCTCGGGTCAGGTGCCCGACATCATCGCGAAAACAGTCCACGCGACGAGGCGTGCGGCTCATTACCAGGTACTAATGATCATCGACGTCTGGCTAGCGTTGTTCTATTCGATCATGCTCCGCTTCGGATTGATCCCGCGCATTCTCGCTGCCGCCGGACTGATCGCGGTCGTGGTCCAGTTCTTTGCCGTGCCGATGCCGGGCTTTTTGGGATACGGGATCGCGACGAACTTTGGCCTTCCTATGGCGCTCGGAATTCTCGTGACCGGAGTTTGGTTGATCGTTAAGGGATTCGAAGAACGAGGCGATTGAACTTTGCGTGCTTAGCGAGCTCTGCGTGAAAAACAACCTCACGCAGAGCTCGCTAAGCACGCGGAGGCGGAGATCAAACGGATGAACGACTCCCGATCCTTGATGTGCTCCGAGGTCTCGCTGTCGCGGGTATTCTGATCGGGAACGTGCAGTGGTTCTCCGGGTACGGGATGATGCCGCCGGCGCTGGCCGAGCAGGCGCCCATGGTCGACAAGGTCACGCATTTCCTGGTGCACATGCTCGTCGAAGGTAAGTTCTACTCGATCTTCTCTTTCCTGTTCGGCTTCGGATTCGCGCTGCAGATCGCGCGTGCCGAGGACCGCGGCGACACGGGTGCATCGATCTTCAAACGACGGCTCATGTGGCTGTTCGTCATCGGCGTGCTGCACGCAACGCTGCTGTGGGCCGGCGACATCCTGAGCGTCTACGCGCTGATGGGGTTCGTGCTATTGCTCTTTCGAAAGCGAACCGACAAGAGCATTTTGAGATGGGCGATCGGGTTGATGATCGTGCCGGTCGTCACTTACATTTTCCTCACAGCCGCGTTCTTGTCATTCGTCACGCCCGAACAGATGACGCAGTTTCACCAGATGCAGGCCGACGGCTGGAATCAAAACGTGCGGACGGTCACGGAAAGCAGCTATCTCGAGATCATCAGCGGATACAACCTTCAATATCTCGCCGGGCGTTGGGCGGGGCTCATTATCCAGATGCGTCTGCCGAAGATCCTCGCGATGTTCCTGCTCGGGATGTACGCCTATCGACGTGGTGTGTTTCAGAACGTCGAGGCAAATCTGCCCTTCATTCGAAAGGTAGCCGCATACGGCATCGCCGTCGGGCTCGTGGGCAATCTGTTGATGGCGGCACTCGCGGGTAACGAGGCTCCGTTTCCTCCGTCGGTCGGCGCCGTCATCGGGGTGGCCACCCCGCTGCTCGCCGGCCACGTGGTCAACGCGATCACCGGTGGCGGCCCGGAGGCGGTCTCGACGATCGGCCGGCTCGCCCTCGCGATCGCCGGCCTCGCCGTTGCCGACGCGCTGCTCTCCCTCGCCCAGAGGTGGTACTCGGCCCGTATCGGCGAGGGCATCATCCTCGATCTGCGCACCCGCGTGTACGACCACGTCCAGCGCATGCCGCTGCAGTTCTTCACGC
>CAMLKY010000383.1 GCA_946480545.1 uncultured Acidobacteriota bacterium | reverse complement strand
TGGTAATCGCTCGCAGGCGGTCAGCCATCTTTTCAAACGACGCCGGCACCCAAGTCACCGCGTCACCTCGTCCCCCGCTCACCGCGTCGCAGACCCTGACCGCCGCCCGCTCGATCGATTTATAACCGGTACACCTGCAGATATTCCCGTCGATCGACGAGACGGCCATCGCGTGGGTTTTCTCCACATCGTCGATGGCAAAGCCCGTCAGCGACATCACGAATCCGACAGTGCAGAATCCGCACTGTGTCCCGCTCTCGTCAAGCATCGCTTGTTGGACGGGCGTGAGCGAGCCGTCGACCGGATTGATGCCTTCAACCGTCACGATGTGCTTGCCTGATGCGTTTGCAAGCGGCATGAGGCACGAGGTCATCGAACGATAGCGCACGCGATCGTCGATCAGCTCACCGACGAGTATCGTGCAAGCTCCACAATCGCCCTCGCGACAGCCGATCTTCGTGCCCTTGAGATTCTGGTGATAACGGACAAAGTCGAGCACGGTCGTGCCCGCGTGCAGATCTGTCGTGATGTCTTCGTTGTTGAGGATGAACCGGATCACTTATAACTTGTAAAAGGCTTTCAGCCGCGAATCCGCGCGGGTGACCACAGATCTGGATGAATCCTTCTGATCTGATCCGCGTCCGTCTGCGCAAATCCGCGGCTGAACTCAGAACTTCCTGATTAGCACCACACCCGCGGTTATCAACAAAATTCCGCCGATGCGGGCGAGACTTACTTCCTTTACAGGCACGCCGAACAGGCCGAAGTGGTCGATCACCAGCGTCACGAGCATCTGACCGGCGACGACCAGACTGAAGGTCATTGCTACGCCGAGCTTTGGGACGAGCGTCACTGCGGCCGTGACGAAGAAGGCTCCGAGAAACCCGCCGGCCCACGCGATGGCCGGGGCTTCCTTTACGGCCGCGAGGTTTCCCAGTGGGATCCCCGAGATCAGCACATACGCGAACAATGCTATCGTCCCGACGAGAAACGAGATGAATGCCGATAAGACCGGACTGTTGACGACCATCGCCATCCGATTATTCGTGCCCGCCTGCGTAGGCATCACCGCACCGGCCGCGAGAGCGAGGAGGATGTAGAGATATGTGTTCGACATCTTGTCTGAATGATTGCCAGCGAAATACGCGTGGCCGAGACCGCTAGTCGGTTATTACCGCAGACGCCCCAGACGCAAAGGAACTAATCGATATTGGGGGCCGGCTAAGGGGCTTTGCGTCTCGGCGTCTCTGCGGTTCAATTCTCCCAGCTAGTACTCGACCTTGTCCGGCTTTTCGATCCAGTAACGGAATACTTCCTGAGATTCCTCGCGGAGCAGACTCTCCAATCTTAGTTCGCGCTCGTCGTTCGGCTTTTCCAGCTCGTCGTAGAACACGTCGTCGTCAAAACCCGCTTTGGCCGCGTCCTCACGCGTGGCGGCAATGAAAAGACGTGCCGGCCTCGCCCAATAGATCGCACCAAGACACATCGGGCACGGCTCGCAGGATGTGTATATGAGGCAGCCATCGAGCTGAAACGAATTCAGCGCCTTACATGCGTTCCGGACCGCTACGATCTCGGCATGCGCCGTCGGATCGTTTGTCGAGGTCACCTGATTGAACCCCTCACCGATGATCTCCCCGTCCTTTACAACGACGCAGCCGAACGGGCCGCCGCGGTTCTCATCGACTCCCTGACGTGCGAGCTCGATCGCCCGCCGCATGAATTGTTCGTGCTGTTCAGGCATTACTGTTTTGGTTTCAGCCTGATCTCGTAGAGATTCTTCCAGTTCTTCCCCGTAACGAATATCCGGTCGCTCGCTTCGTCGTACGCGATGCCGTTGAGAGTGTTCTCGCTTTTGTCCTCGCCCTGCTGATCGGCCGGGGAAATTCCCGAGAGGTCGATCCAACCCTTCAGCTCACCGGAGGCCGGATCGATGCGTGCGATGTGATTCGGTTTGCCGATCTCTTCGGAATGCCAGACGTTCGCCCAGATCTCGCCTTTTACCATCTCAAGCTCATTCAGCTTCATAAGCGGCCGTCCCGTATCGTCGCGCACAACTATCGTACGAACCGTTTGAAACGTTTCAGGGTCGAGCACACGGATGACGTGGGTTCCATCGCTCAGGAACAGGTTGGTACCGTCGTGCGTCAGGCCCCAGCCCTGCCCGCTGTACCGGGCCTCGCGAAGCAGTTTGAAATCGGAGAGATTGTAGACCCACGCCGTCTGATCTCGCCACGAGACCTGATAGATCTTGTCGCCGAGTATCGCAATGCCTTCGGCGAAAACCTCGTCCGGGAGATCATATTTCTGGACGATCTTTCCGGTATCAAGATTTACTTTTCGAAGTGTGGATTCACCCTCCTGGCCTGTACTCTCGTACAGAAATCCGTCGCGGAACACGAGGCCCTGAGTAAACGCTTTTGGGTCGTGCGGATAGGTCTTGACTACTTCGTAAGATGAAACGGGCACAAAGCGTGGCTTGTTATTGGTATTGGCGGGCGGGTTCGCGACCGGACCACCGTTTGTGTTCGCACCGCCCCCGCAGCTCGCGGCGAACAAAACTACGGTAAGAAAAAAATAAAGGCGCATAGATATTTGAATCCGCGTGTGAACTATTTTTTGAGAGCTTTTTCGATCGCATTGCGAAGGCCGACGATGGACAAGCTGTGGACTTTTACCCCGTTGACGAATATTGTCGGCGTTCCCGTCGCACCGTAGCTGCGACCGTCGGCCATGTCCTTTCGTACCTCGGATGCGGTTTTTGCGTCGCTAAAGTCTAACTCAAATTGCCTTACATTCAAACCAAGTTCGCCCGCGTACTTTACGAGCGAGGCCCGGTCCAGAGCGTGCTGGTTCCGGTACAGGATCTCGGCGTACTCTACGAATTTCCCTTGTGCACGCGCGGCATTAACGGCGAGCGCAGCGTTGAATGCATTGTCGTGAATAGCTTCGAGAGGAAAGTCCCGAACGACGAGTCGCACCTTGTCTTTATAGTCCGCCACCACGCGTTTCAGGACGGGATGCGTCCTGGCACACGTCGGACACTGAAAATCGGTAAACATGACCACGGTGACCGGAGCCGCCGCCGGTCCGACCGCCGGATCATCATCGACAGAGACGTTCTGAACAAAAGCGGCGGGCTCGCGCAGCAGGATCTTGACGTTGTATTTAGCGAAGAGCTTTTGCAACAGATCGCTCTCAACGGCCAGGCGCTCGTCGTCGGTGAACTCGCGTTGTTTGTCGGTAACCTCCGTCGCGATGAATGTAGAAAGATCAATATTCCGGGCCTTTGCTTCTTCCTGGGCCAGCGACGACAGGATCAGCATCTCCAGTTCGGCTTTCACCTCTTCGAACGTTTGCATCTCGGCATCGCTGAGTCTCGCCCGATGGGCCTGCTCGAATTCGGCGAACGTTACCCGACGCGGTCCGACGGTTATCACGACCTCGTTCGGACCGATGCCCACCGCATTTACGTCTTTACCCGGCGTGATCTTGTGTTTCACACGCAGC
>CAMLKY010000382.1 GCA_946480545.1 uncultured Acidobacteriota bacterium | reverse complement strand
ACCCGCCGCGACGTCCCACGGATTGAGGCCCTCTTCCCAAAACCCGTCGAACCGGCCGCACGCGACATACGCCATATCGATCGCCGCCGATCCGTCGCGCCGAACGCCGCGTGAGCTGAGCAGGAACTCGGTCAGGTGACGCGCGAAATCATGTCTCTGCTTGAAGTCATAGGGGAAGCCGGTGACTATCAATGACTCGCCGAGCTTTTCGGTTGACGACACCCGGATCGGCTTCCCGTTAAGCGTCGCTCCGTGGCCCCTCTCGGCGGCGAAGAGCTCTTCACGCGTTGGATCGAAGGTCACGCCGATGACGATTTCGCCATCGTGCTCGAGAGCCAGCGTGACGCAGAAACAGGGATAGCCGTGTGCGTAGTTGGTGGTGCCGTCCAGCGGATCAACGATCCACTTCCAGGTCGTGTCGCCGCCGATCACGATGGCCTCGCCCGACTCTTCGGCGAGCACGGCGTGCCGCGGATGGTAGGATTTGATCTTTTCAACGATGTGACGTTCGGAAGCGAGGTCCGCCTCGGTTACCAGGTTAATGTCACCCTTTTTTGTGACAGTCGTGATCCGGCCGAACTTCTCCATCAGTATGTGCCCGGCCTCACGGGCTGTTTCGATCGCAAAATTGAGCATAAGAATAGTAACTAGCCACTAGCAATTAGCAACTAGTGATCGGTTCCTTTGAAGGCCAGTTCTCTCCTGACCTAGCTCCCTGTTTGGACTCTTCGGATTAGAGACGCAAGCATTTTCTGCACTGCAACCAATTTTGCGCTCAACTCCGAAAGCGCATTGGCTGGAAGAAATCCGAGGTCCGACGCTAATATTAGTTGATAGTCTAATTCACTCGCGGAACCGAAGGCGACATGCAGGAATCGATTGAAGTCAGGATTTGAATTTCGGCCGCAACCTTCGGCAATGTTTGTGGGGATCGATGAACTCGAGCGTCGCATCTGGCTTGTAAGGCCAAATCTCTCGTCTCGAGGAAAATTTGCGGTCACCCTGTAAACGGCTAGGGTTAATTCATGTGCTTTTTGCCAGACAATAAGGGATCGGAAGTCTTTCATAGGTTACTCCTTCTCCCCGAAGTCGACAGGCTAGCATCTTTCCCATTCCATAACTAGTTGCTAGTTGCTAGTTGCTAGTTACTTCACTTCATTATCGGAATGATCTCGGTTTGATGCGGAGCAGTGATGATCGCGTCGTTTTCCATCAGGTAGACATCGATCTCCGATCGCACGCCGAACTTACCGGCGAGGTAGATTCCCGGCTCGATGGAAAACGCCGTTCCCGGGATCAGCCGTCGTGAATCGCGCGTTTCGAGATTGTCGATGTTCGCTCCGTTTCCGTGGCCTTCCTCGCCGATCGAATGACCGGTTCGATGGAGGAACTGATCCGCATAACCCGCCTTGCGGATCACGGCGCGGGACACGTCATCGACATCCGCTCCGCGAATTGGCTTCCCTGCTCTGAACGAGCTTTTCACGAAGTTAAATGCCGACTGCTGGGCGTCATAGACAATATTCCAGATCTTCACGTATTCCTCAGGAACCGTCTCTCCGACGTATCCCATCCATGTCAGATCCACGGCGGGCGCTCGTGGCTTATCCAGTTTCGAAACCGCATCTATCAAAACCAGGTCCCCACGCTTGATCGGGGAGTTGCGGTCCTTGGTCGGAAAGTAATGGGGCGATGCCGCGTTGGCATTTACGGCGACGATCATCGGTGACGGACGCATTCCAACCTCGGTGTACTTCTTCATCATGAACTGCTGGATATCGATCTCAGTGGTCGGCTCGTTCGCGATCATCCGGCGCTTTATCTCGGCAAACACCTCGAGGATGATCTTCTGCATCTTCTCGGCGCCTTCCTTGTGCATCGCTAGCTGCTCGGGTGTCCACACCGCCTCGAACTGCTGTACGAGATCTGCGCTGGTTGCAACATCTACACCCAGACTCCGTACCATCTCGATCGTTCCCGCATCGACACGCGATATGTACGGGATGTCGTTGTTCGGCGAGTACTGCATCGCGATCCGTTTGCTGGGTCCGATCGCCGATTTGACCTGCGACTTGAGCAACGACCATTCGCGATAGATAAGCTTCCTGCCGGGCAGCACGTCGATCTGGTCGGGTTCGATCGCGTGAACTACTTTCACAGGCTCGCCGCTCGCGGGAATGAAATAGAACCAGCGACGCGAGCCGCCGAGCCTCTCGGTCTTGAGAATGCGCGGGATCAGAATGTCGCTGCCGCGAAAGTCATAGAACAGCCAACCGTCCAGTTTTTCTTTTTGGAGGGCTGATTGGATCTCAGCTATCCGTGCCGATCGCTCAGGCTGAGCGTGACTGCTTAGAGATGCAAACAGAATTGCAAAGACTATCGCTATTACTTTCATAGGTTATATGGACGTACGTGACTGGAGCGCTGGCATACCGCCACCGCTCCGGCCCGTTGCCGAGGATGCATGCGCTCTGCAGTCCGGGTCTCACCGGAAATAAATATCAACGTAATCAGTTGCAGTGTCGCACGGACTGTCCATCTGCTGTAGGCGCCAGTACCGGCGCTTGCCGGTGATCTTGAAAGTGAAGTCGCCGTCTCGAACGCACGGCTCTCCGCCGTTGATGTGATCGACGCGTGTAACGATCTTTCCTCTGAACGCAAACTCTTTCTTGTCGATCGAGGTAATGGCGCCGTCGATCGTTACGTAGTTGCCCTTCGACACTCCCCGCCCGCGTTGCTCACCTTTGAGCGTATAGAGTCCGCGACGGTTGGTAACGGTTGCAATCCCGAAGTGATCCCAGCTCACCCACTGGAGCGACAGCTTGTGGCGGCCCACGAGCATTCGCGCGGCACCGGCATCATTTATGTCAGTTGTCGACTGGCCGTGCGCGACTGAGGATACTGCCAGTAGCAAAAGTATCGTCCTTGTTTTCGCGAACATGCTGATCACCGTCGCGCGACCCCCATACGCCTGCCGGCAAGCTGTAGAAATTCTTCGACCTGCGCATCCCAGTAATCCCAATTATGCCCGCCCGGGCGGTGACGAAACTCGTGGGGCACCTTCTTTTCGAGCAGCAGATCTACGAACGCGCGATTGTTCTGAAAGAGAAAGTCCTCGGTCCCGCAGTCAAGATATAGAAATGGATAACCTTTGATCTTGTCCGGCATTGCGCGCCGAATGATATCGAACAGGTCGTTCGCTTTGCGGGTCTCGGTTCCAACCGGTCCGAAAATCGCATCTATGGTCCTGCCGATCGCTCCGGGGATCTCCTTCTCCGTGACCGAAGCCGCACCGAGGGCTCCGCTAAACGAACCCGCGATAAAGAACATGTCAGGATACTTAAGTCCGAATTTCAGGGCTCCGTATCCGCCCATCGAAAGCCCGGCTATTGCCCGCTGGTCTTTCCGGTCGAGCGTTCGGAAGCGCTTATCTATCTCGGGGATCAGCTCCTTGACGATGTAGCTTTCATACTTGTCGCCGTCCTTTGTGAGGTTGTCGGTATACCAACCG
>CAMLKY010000381.1 GCA_946480545.1 uncultured Acidobacteriota bacterium | reverse complement strand
GGGGCCCTTGTCCTTGTTGATCTCGCGATCGTAGTTGACCGCGATCACCTCCGCCCGAATGTTCTCGAGTTCCTTCCGGTGCTGCGGCTGATCAGCCAGCCCGGTCTTTCGCGCCTGGGATGCGAAGGCGAGTAGTTCCCGAAGATTCTCGAGCTGCGTTCGCCGCATCTCGGGATCCTCTTCCAGCCGTTCGAGCAACTTCGGATTAACTTCACGGATCTCGGAAACGAGCAGGTTGATCTCTTCCTGGGTGATCCGCGTGAAAGTTTCAGCGTCCGCCGGTCGGGGCGGAGTTTGCGCTCCAATATTGAGTCCGATCACGAATGTGAACAGGCAGGCGGCAATGACGATCGATTTGGTGAGGCTCATTAGTTTGCTCAAAACGTCCAAACTTAATTCTTCAGGATGCTCGCGTCGTCGACATCTATCGATTGCCTGTTGCGGAAGAACGCGATGATTATGCCCAGGCCGACAGCAGCTTCGGCGGCCGCGACCGACATCACCATAAAAACGAAAAGCTGACCGGTGACGTCCGCGTAGTACCGCGAGAAAGCCACGAACGTCAGGTTAACGGCGTTCAGCATCAGCTCGATGCACATGAACATCCCGATCGCGTTGCGCTTGAATATCACGCCGACCGTGCCGATCGTGAATAGGATCCCTGAAAGTGCCAGATAACTTGCTAAGCTCGGTTCCATCTCTCTTAAGTTTCTAGTTTCTAGTTTCTGGTTTTTGGTTTCTCGTCGGCCACTAGTGTCGGGTCTACAACTAGAAACTTGGAACCAGAAACTAGAAACTCCTTCCTATATGCTCACTCGATAGTCGTCTATCTCTTCCTCGAGCCCGCGTCGTTCTAATTCTTCTTCGACGACGGCTTCGAGCTGCGGCTGGCTCAGACGCCTGGCCATCACAACTCCGCCGATGATCGCCATCAGGAGCAGCACGCCGACGATCTCGACCGGCAGCAGGTATTCGGTGTACATGCCCTGACCGATACTCATGGTCTTGCCAACCGTCTCGCTCGTATTCACGGCGTTCTGCGGAGCCTTGACCACCGCGTAGAAAATAAAGAATGTCTGCACGAGCAGTATGAGCCCGAGCCCGCCGCCGACCGCATACAAATACTTAAGCCGGTTCAGCGGTTTATCGTCCTCCAAATTCAGCAGCATGATCACGAACACGACGAGGACCATGATCGCTCCTGCATAGATCAACACCTGGACCGCCGCGATGAAGGGTGCCGCGAGCGTGACATAGATGCAGGACAGCGCGATGAATACCCCGACAAGCGAGATCGCACTATAAAGCGGATTCTTGTGGTACACCATCGATATGGCACACGCGATCGCAAATCCGGCGAAGACGAAAAAGAGAACTTGAGAAACCATACACTTGTTTGGAGTGCAAGCTTTCGCTTGTTCCTCCATGGCCGGAAACAGGCCTCAAGCCTGCATTCCGAACCTAACTATTCAAAAAGTAGACGATCACGATCGTCAGGATCACATTCGCGATCGCGACCGGGAGAAGAAACTTCCACCCGAAATTCATTAGCTGATCGAAACGAAAACGTGGCAGTGTCCCGCGCACCCAGATGTAAAAGAACAAGAAGGCGCAGATCTTACCGATGAACGCTATGTGGCTGATCACCGCGTACGGTATCGAGCCGGGCTCGACGAGCTGTCCAAGACCCGGCACGTACCACCCGCCAAGGAAAAGAACCGTACACATTACCGATACGGTGAACATGTTCACGTACTCGGCCATGAAGAACAGCGCAAACTTAAGAGCGCTGTACTCGGTATGGAAACCCGCAACAAGCTCGGTCTCCGCTTCGGGCAGATCGAACGGGACGCGATTGGTCTCAGCGAACGCCGCGATCAGAAAAACCACAAACCCGATGAACTGCGGGATGATGAACCATCTGAACGGCGACCGGATCTGTGCGTGAATGATGCTGTTCAAGTCCAGGCTTCCGGCCAGCATCACTGCACCGATCACCGACGCGCCCATCGCCAGCTCATACGAGATCATCTGTGCCGATGAGCGCAGGCCGCCCATCAGGGAATACTTGCTGTTCGAAGACCATCCGGCGAGTGCGATCCCATAGACGCCCACCGATGTGATCCCGAGAACGAAAAGCACACCGACGTCGATCTGCGCGATCGTGAGGGGAAGCCGCGTCACGCCTTCCCCAAGACCATAGGGCAGAAAGCTCCAGTCAACGGTCGTGATAGCCGGGCCGAACGGGTAGACGACGATCGGCAACAGTGCACACGTCAGCGCGACAAACGGTGCGAGGAAGTATACGAACTTCGTGGATTTATCGGGAACGAGATCTTCCTTAAAGATGAACTTCAGCAAGTCCGCGAACGGCTGCAGTATTCCCCACGGACCGACCCGGTTGGGCCCGATCCGCCCCTGGATCCATCCCAGCACTTTCCGCTCAGCAAGCACCGTATACGCGACGATCATCAGCACGCCCTGAAAAGCGAGCAGTATCGCGACGGCATAAACCACAAAGGGAAATGCGGTTTTGATAACAGATTCCATATCTAACAAACAATTTGCCGGATCCCACATTCCGGCACTCTGGTACCAGTTCTTAAACGTTGGAAGACCGGAACCACGGACTCACACGAAGACACACTAAAAAATCGTACTAACTACCGTCCGCCTGTATTCGCCCGGTCTTCGGCACCCACGGCGATTGCGAGATCTTCTGTCTTCACGGTGCCGTCAAGATTGAACTGATTGAGCGGAGACACCAGCAGGTTCTCCGGCTTCGGGTTACCGTGGGCCAAAAGATGAAATTGCGGCGTCTTCCCGGTCATCGTCGTCACGCGGTGCAGCTTATGGCCGACCTTCGGCGTGAACATGTTCTTCACACCACTTTCGGGCAACGCAGGCACCACCTTGCGGAGCACCTCGATAGCCGCGGATGCCAGGGAGGCGCTTATCGCATGATTGACCTGCACCGGGCGCGACTCATCCTTAAGATCCGGATATCTCAGTCCGGAATACGCCGGAACGCGCTCGGCGATCGCCTTAAAGACCGCGGTCGCCGCCATGTTATATCCGAAGTCCACACCCAACTCTTTCGCGAGCATGCTTGTGATCATCCAGTCAGGTTTGGACTGATGAACCGGCTCGATGGCCTTTCGCACGCGCTGTACAAAGCCGGTGTTGTTCGTATATGTGCCATCCATCTCGGCAAACGAGGTCGCCGGGAATACGACATCTGCGTATTGGGTCGTTTCGGTCTCGAACAGTTCCTGGACAACGACGAACTCCTTGTTCTGGAGAAACTCCGGCTTGAAGCCGCTGCGGTCCGGGAAGCTGCCGCCGATCAAAAGGGCCCTTGAGCCGTTGATCACGTCTGCGACAGACTTCTTGCCGGCGGCCATGTCGTTCGCGCCTACCGAGTTGTTGTAGAGCGGCAGCGGCTGAAACAGCACCCGTCGAACGTCCGAGGCGTAGTTAGCGGCTGATGATGCGATCGCCGCCTGCGCTTCGGCGCT
>CAMLKY010000380.1 GCA_946480545.1 uncultured Acidobacteriota bacterium | reverse complement strand
TCGGGCCCCTTTACGGGACCCGATCGTCGTCGGCTTATATGTTTCTATGCACCAGCGGGAGCGATACGCTCCGAGACCTCGGGTTCGCTGGCCGGTGAGATCTCGTCCGTGTCTTCGAGAAGCGATCGATCAACGATCGCTTTCTGCTCCAGCTCGTGAATGGCGTATGAGCCGGTGGCGGGCGAGGCCGACGGGGTCCGCCCGACGAAACGAATCGTGATGCCTTCAGGCGCGATCCCATGGAGCCGTCTGTCCACAAATGTCCAACCGCCCATGTTCTGTGGTTCTTCCTGCGTCCAGAAGATCTGCGTCGCGTTCGGGTACGAGGCGAATATCTCCTTGAGTCGCGTTGCCGGAAACGGGTAGAACTGCTCGAGACGAATGATCGCAACCCGGTCGTCGCGTGATTCTTCACGACCCGCTTCCAGATCGTAGTAGACCTTGCCGCTGCAGACGACGATGCGTTTGACCGCATTTTTGTCGAGCACAGCTCGGTCATCTATCACGGGCTGGAAGCCGCCGGCCGTCAATTCTTCCATCGTCGAGCTTGCGGCCGGAAGCCTGAGCAGGCTCTTCGGTGTCATGACAATCAGCGGGCGTGCGATCTCCTGTTTCACCTGCCGCCGAAGCAGATGGAAATACTGCGCCGGCGTCGTCGGGTAACAGACCTGAAGATTATTTTCGGCACAGAGCTGAAGATATCGCTCGAGGCGTGCTGACGAATGCTCGGGTCCCTGGCCTTCGTAACCATGCGGCAGAAGCATGACCAGACGGCACCGCTCACCCCACTTGTCTTCCGACGCCGCGATGTACTGGTCGATGATCACCTGCCCGCCGTTCGAGAAATCTCCGAACTGTGCTTCCCATGCGACGAGCTCGTCGCGCTGCATGCTCACGGCATAGCCATACTCGAATCCCAGGACACCCTGCTCGCTCAGACTGCTGTCAAACACATAGAACCGGGCGTTGCGATTCTTTTCGCTTCTCAGCTCACTGAGCGGCGTCCAACGCTCACCGGTCATCGTGTCGTACATCGAGGCGTGCCGCTGCGAGAACGTTCCGCGGCCGGAGTCTTGTCCGCTAATTCGAACCGGATAGCCTTCGAGCACAAGCGATCCCGCTGCGAGAGCCTCGGCGAAGCCCCAATCCATCGGAGTTTCACCGCTTCCCATTTTGGCCCGGCGTGCTAGCTGCCCAACCATCTTCGGGTTGATGTGGAACGTCTCGGGTACGATTGAGATCTTTTCTGACACACGCCGCAGCATGTCCGCGTCGGCCGCGGTTTCGATCACACGCGACCCGTCCTCGTCCTCGATCGGGGCCGGCAGTGAAGTCTTCCTGGGCTTCACCTCGCTTGCGATCTGTTTCGCCCGCTCGAGAATGCCCTCGTACTTCGCAACCACCGTTTCGGTCATCTGCTTCAGATCATCTTCCGTGATGATCCCTTCGCGGATCAGGTGTTCGGCGTACAAGTGCCGGACTCCCGGATGAGCCTTCACGCGGGCGTACATCAGCGGCTGCGTGTAACTGGGCTCATCGCCTTCGTTGTGACCGAGGCGACGGAAGCCGACGAGATCGAGCACGACATCCTTGTGGAACTGTCGGCGATAGTCGAGCGCGATCTGCATCACGCGCGATGCCGCCTCAGGAGCGTCACCGTTGATATGAAAGATCGGCGTTTGCGTGATCTGGGCTGCGTCCGTGCTGTATATCGAGCTGCGTGCGTTCTCAACCCCGGTCGTGAATCCGATCTGGTTGTTGATCACGATATGGATAGTCCCGCCTGTTCGGTAGCCCGGAAGGTTCGCGAGCTGGAGAGTCTCCATCACGATACCCTGGCCGGCGAATGCGGCGTCTCCGTGCAGAAGCACTGGAAGGACCTTCAGGTAAGCTTCTTCGCGCGTGTGCTCTTCACCATTGCGAAAGTCGTCCTGACGGGCACGCGCCATGCCCTCGATAACCGGATTGACGAATTCCAGATGGCTCGGGTTCGACGATAGCTGGATCCTGACCTTTCGTCCGGCTTTGGTCGTGCGATGTCCGACAGCACCCTGGTGATATTTCACATCGCCTTCGTCGGCGGGGAAGTTGGGATGTGATGTACCTTCGAAGATCGTAAAGATCCGCTCGGCCATGTCACCTGCTTCCGTCGTCTCGATGATGTTCGAGAGCACGTTCAGCCGCCCGCGGTGGGCCATGCCCATGTAGACCTCATCGACTCCGCGATCCGAGGCCTCTTCGACCAACTGGTCGAGCATCGGGATAACCGTCTCGCAGCCCTCGAGTGAAAAGCGTTTCTGGCCGAGATACTTCTTGTGCAGAAACTGCTCGAACTGCTCGGCCTCGATAAGCTTTCGAAGCAGCCGCTTGCGCGTCTCCGGATCGAGCGGCTGTGTATCGACAAAGTTCTCGCGGATCCGCGTACGGATCCATTCCTTTTCTTCCTTGCTCTGAATGTGGCGATACTCGATGCCGACCTTACCGCAGTAAGCCTTTTGCAGGATCTCGAGTATCCGGCGCAGCGTCGCCGTCTTCTCGCCATGCAGGCCGCCGGTGATGAATTCACGGTCGAGGTCCCAGATCGTGAGCCCGAAGCTCTCGAGTTCGAGGTCCGCTGCCTGATGCGAGGTCATGTTCAGCGGATCGATGTCGGCCAAAAGGTGACCGCGTGTTCGATAGGCATTTATAAGCTGCAGAACGTTGGCCTGCTTCTCGGCCTGTTCCGTAAACCGGTCGCCGCCGAGCAAACTCGGGTTATAGTCCTCTGCCCAGCGCAGAGGTGGGATGGTGATCTCGAGATCACGAAAGATCGACGTGTAGAAATCGTGCTTGCCAACAAGGAACTCGTGAATTCGCGCCAGGAACAAACCACTTTCCGCTCCCTGGATCACGCGATGATCGTAAGTGCTCGACAGCGTGATCGTCTTGCTGATCCCTAGCTGGGAAAGCGCGGCGGCGGTCATTGCCTGATACTCGGCGGGGTACTCGATCGCACCCGTGGCGATGATGGCGCTCTGGCCCGACATCAGGCGAGGGTTCGAGGCCGCCGTGCCGAGCGTGCCCGGATTGGTCAGCGATATCGTCGTCCCCTGAAAGTCGGCGATCTCGAGCTTGGCGTCGCGTGCACGCGTAACCTGCTCGTTGTACGCGGCGAAAAATTCCGCGAAGTTCATCGACTCGCAATGCTTGATGTTTGGAACAAGAAGATTGCGGGTACCGTCTTTCTTCTCAATATCGATCGCGATACCCAGATTGATCGCGCTGTTTTCGATCTTCACGGGGGCGCCATCCACCGTCCCAAAGCCGTTGTTCAGCGCCGGATAATCCTTTGCTGCGAGTACTAGAGCCCAGCCGATCAAGTGCGTGAACGACACCTTTCCGCGACCTGTCGCCTTGAGACGCTCATTTATGATCCGCCGGTTCTCTTCGAGAAGCTTGACCGGAACGCTGCGGAAACTCGTCGCCGTTGGAACCGTGAGGCTCTGCTCCATGTTCTCAACGATCTTTTTGGAAGCACCG
>CAMLKY010000379.1 GCA_946480545.1 uncultured Acidobacteriota bacterium | reverse complement strand
GAATACGAAAATGCAGACCGATGGCTGGTATATCGATGCCGAGTTCGTACTTGACTGCGATTACGGCTACCAGGGTTATCAGAACTACGGCACCAAGAACGGCGGCTGCCGTGACAAGTACGAAATGAAGACCGTGGGCACCGCAAAGCGCGGCTACCCGGTCTACGAAAAGATGACGATGTTCGACGAGTCGGGTAAAGAAACCTACTCGATGGTGAACGAGGTCATCGAGCTGTCGAAAGCTACGCTGGAAGCTTCGCTATTCGATGTTCCGGCCGATTATCGTGAGGTCAAAGACTCATCGGAAATGTACGCCGCCGCGGCGACAAGCGCTGCCTCAAGCTCGAATCGCGCATCGACAGGCGACTCCGGTATCTCGCAGTCGGTTCGCAACGCCGCCCAGAACCCGCCCGCATCGTCGTCGTCGGCTCCCGCGGCCAAGCAGGCAGGCGTAATTCGCATCGGTCTCGCAAGTGTGAAGACCGGCGCGGTTGGCGATTCGATAAGTGCATCGGACCTTGCCGCAGCGGTACAGAACACTTTGATCGGCTACCTGAAGATTCCGAACATCGAGGTTGTGACCATCGATGCCAAACTCTCGTCGGCGATCGTGGCCGAAGCCCAGCAGAAGGAATGCGACTACATCATTCATGCGACGGCTTCGCACAAGAAAGGTGGCGGCGGTGGCTTCGGCGGGATGTTCGGCAAGGCCCTCGGGACGGCCGTGGGACAAACCGGGATCGGTCATACGGGAAGCACGGCGGGAAACATAGCCGGGCATGTTGCGACCAACGCGATCGTCAACGCGACTTCTGTCTCGGCAAACGTCAAGTCAAAGGATGAGATCACTCTCGATCTCAAGCTCGCGAAAATTGACGGTGCATCTGCGCTCGCAAAGGCGTACAAGGTAAAGGCGAAGTCGAACGGCGACGATATCATCTCGCAGGTCGTCGAACAGGCCGCCGAAGAGATCGTTAGAATCATTTCCAACTAGAAGGACGCACAAGGGAAGTCAACAAGCGAACGGGGCCGACAGGCCCCGTTTTTTCTATCCAACGGCTGGTCATCGCATCGCGTCTCAATCGCTCGGGAATTACGATTTAGCATTATTTGTGGTACTTTCTCACTTACTCAAAAAGCTCGCTCCCCATCCCAAGCAGTATGACAATCAGAAAATTCGGTTTCATCACCCTGTTATTCGTGGGTATTTTGGTGCTTTGCCCAGCGGTTGTTTCCGCCAAGGACGAATGGCTGCAGGTTCGGTCAAAAAACTTCTTTCTCATCGGCAATGCGTCCGAAAAGGATATCCGCAAGGTCGCGACGCGGCTTGAGCAGTTCCGCGAATCGTTTCGGCTTATCTTCGGCGAATCTGGTTTGAAGGCGCCGATCCCTACGAACGTGATCGTTTTCAAGAGCGACTCGTCGTACAAGCCCTTCAAGCCAAAGCGCGGTGACGGAAAGATTGACGACTTCGTAGCCGGATACTTCCAACCCGGCGAGGACGTCAATTACATCACTCTTTCCACCCAGGGCACCGAAGCGGACACTTACGGGACGATCTTTCACGAATACGTTCACTTCATCCTGAACACGAGCTTCGGTAAGTCCGAGGTTCCGCCGTGGTTCAACGAGGGTCTTGCCGAATATTACCAGACGTTCGAGATCGCCAAAGATCAGGAGATCTTGCTCGGCAAACATCAGGACGGACACGTTCTTCGGCTGCGAGAGAACAAGCTGATGCCGCTCGGTGCGTTTTTCGAAACGAGCAACCAGGCTCTCAGCGGTCATGGGGATCATTCGCGAAGCATCTTTTATTCACAGGCTTGGGCTCTTATTCACTATTTGACCTTCAACGGAAAGGGGGCCGGGCTGAAGAAGTTTTTGTCGCTTAGTATGGCGAACAGGCCCGCGGAAGACGCATTCAGAGAGGCTTTTGGTATCGGCTACGTCGAGATGGAAAAAGAGCTTCGAAAGTATGTCGGCCAGGGTAGTTTCAAATACATGGTCGTTCCGCTGAAGACGAAGCTTGTGTTCGACGCTGAAATACATACCTCGCCGCTGGGTGAAGCAGAAACCAATGCATATCTGGGCGATCTCTTGTACCACGTCAACCGTGTGGATGACGCCGAGCCCTATCTAAAGACCGCGCTTGCCGCCGCACCGGACCTGAGCATGGCGAATACGACGCTCGGGATGGTGAAGATCCGCCAGCGGAAATACGACGAAGCGAAGCTCTATCTCGAAAAGGCTATCGCGCAGGACCAGAAGAATCATCTCGCTCTTTATCGTTACGCCTATCTATTGAGCCGCGAAGGCCGTGACGAGTTTGGGTTCGTAAACCGGTTCGAGGACGCGGCAGCAGCAAAGATGCGTGAGCTGCTGAAAAAGGCGATCACGATCAATACGTCGTTTTCCGAGAGCTATGAGCTGCTCGCTTTTATCAATCTGGTGAACAACGAACAACTCGATGACGCGATCGCGAGCCTGCAGACGGCGATGAAGCACCAGCCGGGAAATTCGCGTTACGCAATGCGCATCGCCGAGATCTATCTTCGTCAGGACAAGTACAAAGAAGCGGCGGCGATTGCTGCAAAGATCGCCGCGACGTCTGATGATGCCGAGCTCCGGTCGCGTGCATCGAACCTCGTCAACGACATCAAGCAGCGTGAAGCCATCATGTCGCAGTACGATGACGCGAAGCGCAAATTCGCACAGCAGAACCATGGGGTCTCCGGTGAAAGGATCGGCGAACCGGTCCTTGTCAGGCGTCGTCCGGGCGAGGACAAACCGACTTCTGAAGAAATAGCGACGGCCCGCGAACGCGCGATCATCGCCGGTATCAATCAGTCGCTCCGCGTTCCCGCGCCCGGCGAGATGCGTATTCTCGGCCATATAACCAGGATCGATTGCAGCTCTGGAACAGTTATCTACTCGGTAAAGACGGATACCGAAACATTCTCGCTCACCAGTAAGGACTTTCAGTCGCTACAGATCATGACCTTCGAAACGAATGGCGAGGGCGAGGTCGGATGCGACTCAAACCTGGCCGCGGAAAAGATCGTTATCGGCTACCGGCCGTCGACAACGCCAAAGCCGCCGATCCGTGGAGAGCTTGTCTCAGTAGAATTCGTTCCGAAGAATTTCCGCTTCATAGACCCCGATGCTAGCCCGAAACCTCCGACGTACGTTGTCGAGGAAGCCGGAGCCGCCCCGACCGACAGTGCGATCGCTGAGCAGCGCCGCAAATTCATGCTTCAGAGCATTCGGGATAGCCTCCGCCCGCTGGGTGCCGGCGAGCGCCGGGAGCTGGGATTCATCGAACGTTCCGAATGCACGAGTAAGGGCATGTTCTTCTATTTGAAGGTTGGCGATCAGATCCTGAAGCTCGTGACCAAGACTCCACAATCGATGATGATCCGAGGGTTCACCCCGGAGATGGAGAACCTTCCGATCGGATGCGGCATGAAACAGATTGACCTGCCGGTCGTAATGACGTTCAAGGATGCACCGGATACCAAAGCAAAGACTGCCGGC
>CAMLKY010000378.1 GCA_946480545.1 uncultured Acidobacteriota bacterium | reverse complement strand
GGATGGCGACGATCGCGAGGGTGAGGATGAACGCCAGCTTGGCGTTGCGGACCGACGAACGGTGCACCCGGTCTTCGATGACCGTCACCGTTGCGCCTTTTGGAAACTGGAAGGTCGCGACCGGGCTTCCGCCTGTTGCCGGCCAGGCGAATACGTTTCGCGCCGACAACTTCGACATACTCTACGATTCGCCGTTCGAAGTGAGCGATTATCGCGAGATCAAGTTCGACGTGCGCGGCAAACCGCACCGGTTTGTCGTGACAGGCGAGGGTAACTACGACCTGCAAAAGATGGCGGCCGATACGGCGAAGATCGCGGAAGAAGGTTACAAGATCTTTGGTGAATTTCCTTTCGACGAGCTGGCGCAGGTGCGCGAGACGGCCCTGGAGGCCTACGCGCACCAGGACATGCCCTTCGACCGCTTTGCAGTGGAACCGGTTCGGCTTCAAGCCTCAATCACGGTACAACGGATTCCTCGCACTCGTCGCCCATGAGTATTTTCACCTCTGGAATGTAAAGCGGATACGTCCCGACGCTCTAGGGCCGTTCGATTACGAGAACGAGAATTACACGAAGCTGTTGTGGGTCGCTGAGGGTGCGACTGCGTATTACGAAGGCCTCCTGCTGCGACGCGCCGGGCTGATAAGCGACCGCGACATGCTCGATTCGAAAGCGAATATGATCGAGCAACTCATGAGCCGACCCGGGCGCTTCGAGACGAGCCTCGAAGAAGCGAGCCTCGACGCGTGGATCAAGTACTATCGCCAGGATGAGAACTCGGTAAATAATCAGATCTCGTATTACGACAAGGGCGAGATAGTGAGCATGATGCTCGACATCACTATTCGCACGGCGTCCGGGGGAGCGAAGTCGCTCGATGACGTGATGCGTTATCTGTACGACGAGTTCTACAAGAAGAATCGGAACTTCACTCCCGCAGATTTTCAAAAAGCAGCCGAGCTTGCGGCCGGACGGAGCCTGGATGATTTCTTTTCGAAGTATGTTCGCGGCGAGGCTGAGATCGACTTCAACGCGATCTTGCAGGGCGTCGGGCTTCAACTGAAGAGCGAAACTATCGCTGCCGGGCGGGCTTATATAGGTGCGGACCTTACGGAAGACAACGGCCGGCTTACCATCCGTTCGATACCTGCCGACACGCCGGCGTACGAACAAGGTCTCAACACCAGCGATCAGATCGTGGCAATCGACGGCTATCGTGCAAGTAACAGTTTTCTTCAGAGCTACCTGGGTGAGAAAAAGCCTGGTGATAACGTCAGGCTGACGATCTTCCGGTTCGACAAGTTGCGCGACGTCGACTTCAAGCTCGGGACGAGTCAGCGCAAGGATATGTCTTTCGCTCCCGTCGCGAATCCGAGTGATCAGCAGAAGAGGCTGTATCGTGACTACCTGAAGGCGGAGCTGCAGAGATAGATGCGGGTAAACGTCAAGCCAATCTCCATCGCGGCGGCGATCGGTCTGTTGCTTGCCGTCGGGTGCTCACGTAACGAGACAGGTCTGGGCGGCGGGTCAGTCTCGGCACTAAAGGAAGTTCCGGCGGTGCGGCTTAATTTTCGATACGAAGCCGACGTTCCGCCACCCGACCCGCCCCGCGACGCTGCACGAGAGGAGCGGAGCCCGGCGGTGCAAAATCACTTCGACACAGCTCGTCAGCAAGAGATTCTCGACAAGACGCTAACATCGCCTGACGGTAAGAATGTACTTGCGGTATACCATCGGGCCGGCGATCTCCCGTCGGAATTTCGTCTCGATATGTATTCGGCCGATGGCGCGTTGCTGAACAAGATCACGGCCGACAGCATGGCGGTGCACTTCCCGGATACGATCAGGTGGTCGCCTGACTCGTCGACACTCGCTTTTGTCGCGATGATCCGCGGGGCGACGATCGACGAAACGGCCACAACCCCCGCCGCCGACCCTGAGACGTCAGTCGCCAATCTCAATACGAATACCTCCGAACCGACACCGGAAGCTGATACCAACGCTAACACCGAGGGCGAAGTCACGACGGCGCCGACGCCCGCCGCTCCCGCGGGCATCCTTGCATTCCGCACCGAACAGATCTACCTGACGAATGCCGACGGCACGGGCACACGGCCGATAACCCAGAACGAAGGGCTGATCTACTTCTATTATGTCTGGGCGCCTGACAGCTCGGCGCTCGCGGCGGTGGCGGCCAAGTCCATCGAGTGGAGATATCTGAACGACCGGGCCGACTTGAACGGCGAGATATTTGTGCCGGTCGGCCGACCACGTGTCATTGAGAAGAACGGACGCGAGCGGCGTCTCGACGATGCGCTGACGGCAGTTCAGCCGGTGTGGTCGCCGGATTCGGCGAAGATCGCCTGTGCATTCGACAACCAGGTCCGCGTGTACGATGCGACAGGCAATTCCCCGACACAGGCGGCGATCCCTTTGCGAAATCACCTGCTGCTCTCGTCGCAGGCATACGACCGCGAGCAGGCAGCGAAGCTGGATGCGGCCGTGCCGCCAGATTCCAACGCCGCTCCCGCTTCGAACGCCGCAGCAACGACGTTGCCCGACGAGAAACAGCTTGTGTCGTACAATCCGATCGTGGCGCTTAGCTGGACGGCAGACGATCTGCTATACCTTCAAACCGCGTACATCAAACGCATGAAGAACGAAGCCGATAGCGTGACAAGCTTTCAACGCTGGCACCGGCTTGTGTTTACACCGCAGGCTGCGACTCGATAACGTAACGGTTTGAACTTTAGAGCTGCCCTAGCGTTTCCGTTATTCGTGCGGGTAATTTAGGTGTATGTTCGTGCTCGTTCGTGTACTTTTGTGGTTTCGGGTTTTCGAAGTTAGAAGACTGGAACTACTAACCTATACGAAGCAGCACGAATAGCACTTTAAATATGAGATACGAAACGATCGATCAGATCTACGAAGGCAATGCGAAGATTCGTGAACGTTTGAAAGCGACCGTCGCCTCGATCTCAAGCGACAAAGCTTCTGCTTTGCCGGAAGGCGAGAAGTGGAATATCGCCGAGATCGTCGAGCACATCGCGATCGTGGACGAGAGCACCGCGAAGATCTGCGCACGGCTGCTAAAGAAGGCTGAGGAGGCAGGGCAGAGGTCGAACGGCGCTGTCGTAATTACCGAGAACTTTCTTCAGAAGGGGACGGAGATCGCGGGTATCAAAGTCGAGGCCCCTGAGTTCGTTCGGCCGACCGGAACGAAGAGCATCCAGGAATCGTTAACTCGCCTCGACGAAACCGCCGAGCGTGTTGATGAGCTTCGCGAGCTCTTCAGCTCGGTCGATGGGACGCAGCTAAAATTCCCGCACCCGTTCTTCGGTGAGATCTCCGCACAGGAGTGGCTGGCCTTGAAAGGTGGTCACGAGCTGCGGCATGTCAAACAGATCGAGACGCTGCTCGCAAAGATGGCTTGAAAAGAAAAGTCCCGGTCGCGAGGAGGGCTTGCGACCGGGGCTCTTTGTTTGTCTAAACAACCGCCTCTCAACCATTCCCCATTAGTTTCGAAGGCAGTATT
>CAMLKY010000377.1 GCA_946480545.1 uncultured Acidobacteriota bacterium | reverse complement strand
AGCTTCCGTGTCGTTCAGTGTATTCCGTGTGCTCCGTGGTTCCGAGCTGGTGGAATGAAACCACAGAGCACACGGAATACACTGAACGACACGGAAGCTCCCCGACAATTATTCCGCCTCCGCGTCTCTGCGGTTAAATTTCCTTCACGACGCGTCTCGGCGGTGACAGTTTCATCAACCCCCAGTGGACGACGAACGCGACACCGAAACCAACAAACCATGCATAGTCGTACAGGGGTCGAAGTGTTGGAATTATCAGGCCTATCCACGCGAAAAAGCAACCTAAAAGCGTTGCGATGACCGCTCGCCAGTTCCACCCGCGATACTCGCCGCGGGTGCGATACAGGTCTCCGAGGTTCAGCTCTTTACGTCGCACCAGCCAGTAATCGGCGATGAGTACCCCGGCGATCGAACCAAGCCCGCCGGAGTAACCGACAAGCCAACCGAAGATGTATCCACTCGGGTCCGCGAGCAGCCGCCACGGCTGGATCAGGATGCCGATGATGCCGGTGATCAGTCCACCCGTACTGAACGAGATGAAACGAGGAAATGCATTCGCGAAATCGTTCGCCGGCGAGACCACATTTGCCGCGATGTTGACCGCCAGCGTCGCAACTACGACAGTAAACATCGAGACCGCCACGACAAGCGGTTGCGAGAACTGCCCGACAAGCTTCACAGGGTCCCAAAGATCGCCGGCCGGCATCTGCGGGAAAACGATCGCTGCGGCCGATGTGATGATCACACCCATCGCGGCGAACAGAGTCATCGTTGTCGGAAGGGCGACGACCTGTCCGACAGCCTGCTCACGCTGGCTTCGTCCGAAGCGCGTAAAGTCGGGCATGTTCAAACTCAATGTCGCCCAGAATCCGATCATCGCCGTTAGCGACGGCACGAAGATCTTCCAGAAATCTCCGAGACTCGCGAACTTATCCGGCTCATTCAACAGAAAGCCGAGTCCACCTGCCTGGTAAACGATCCATGCAAGCAGCAGCGCTGTCATGATCAGCACAAACGGAGCCGCCCAATTCTCCACGTGCCGCAGCAGATCCATGCCCTTATAAATGATCGCGATATTCATCCCCCAAAAGAGCAGGAACGAAAGCCACTCGGTCGGAGTATGGCCGCCGATCGCTCCGCCGAGCAGCGTTTGCCATCCTGGAATGAACGATCCGAAAAAGATGTGGATGGCCTGTCCGCCGATCCATGCCTGGATCCCAAACCATCCGCACGCAACCAGCGCACGCATGAGTGCAGGCAGGTTCGATCCGGCTGTTCCGTATGCCGCACGGGCAAAAACCGGAAATGGGATCCCGTACTTCGTTCCGGGATGCGAGTTGAGCAGGATGGGTGCGAGGACTATCGTGTTGCCGAGCAGGATCGTGATCAGAGCCTGCCACCAATTCATGCCGGCGGAGATCAAGCCCGAAGCCATCATATACGTCGGTATGCAGTGCGCCATCGAGATCCAGAGCGCCGCATAGTTGTACGTCGTCCAGTTTCGTTTCGCGACCGGGACCGGTGCAAGGTCGTCGTTATAAATGGGCGAGCTTTGGATTTCCCGAAGGGTTTCGTCTGTAAGCTCGACGCGTCCGTCTACGTGTTGGATCGTTTCAGCCATAGATCAGTCGAGAATTATGTCGGATAGCGTGGGTTGAACGCGTCGATTATAGGCCAACCCGCACCTGTTGCGAAGCAGGAATCGCCTATAGCTAAGCTAAAACTCAAGCTTCTTCACGATCGTCTGAAATCGCGCGTCGTCGCGAACAAAATCGAATTTCGTCAGGTACTTTATCTGAAACAGTGTGGGTTCGTTCTCGCGGTCAGATCTCTCGAGCCAATACAGGGTCTGCTCGCGATCTTTAACGGTCGCCGCTCGCAAAGCAACCAGAACTGCGGTCATCCGCTTGGGCTCTTTTTGCCTGTCAGACGACGAGCCTGACTGTTTCGCGTCGGCCGTTTCTTTGAGCCACATGCGGTTGGCGGCATCGAGCCCCTGCTCTGCCCGGACCTTCCGAAGCTCTGCCGCAAATTCGGCGCCGCCATCGACCTCGAGCGCTTTCAGACTTTCGTCGAACGCTCTCTCGACGTTTCCCGATTCCTCGAGGGCGAGACCGAGGAGCCATCGCGCAAGCGGGAACTGTGGATTCTCCGCTACGGTGCGCTCGAGATGATCGATGGCCGCCGGGTATCGTCGTGAGAACATATAAGCCATCCCGATATTCGTCCGGCAGATCGCGGAGAGTGGATTCAGCTCGCGTGCACGGTTTAATTTTTCAAGAGCCTCATCAAAACGTCCAACGTTTATCAGGAAGTATCCGTAACGAAGATAGGCGTCGGGATTATTCGGATTGAGCTCGATAGCGCGGTCAAGGCTTTTTCGAGCCTCGGGCCAGTTCCGATCGATCAGGAATTGGATCAGGGCAAGGGACGTGTGCGTGCTGGAGAGATCGGCGTTGAGTTGCATCGCGCGGTCGAGCGCGCGTCGAGCGTTCGGGATAGTCTCATCGGCTGAGCGAATTCCCAGATTGAAAAGGATCAGGTTGGCATCGGCAGTTCCCGCGTGGGCTTCGGCAAACGCCGGATCGAGGGCGACCGCCTGCTCGTAGAATTCAATACTGCGCAGGAGCCCTTCGGCCGTGTTCTGTGTTTGATAGAACCGACCGCGAAGATATTTCTCATACGCTTCGGTATTGTCGGTGCCGCGTCTAACGAGCTGCTCAGTATCGGATCTGGAGAGTTCGAAAGACAGGGCCTTGGCGATGCTCGATGAAAGAGCGTCCTGGATGGCGAAGAGATTCGCCGTTGGCTGCTCGAACTGCTCGGCCCAGATCTGTTCGCCGCTCGATGTTCGAATCAGCCTCGCATTAACGCGCAGTCGGCCATCAGCCTCCTGGATCGTACCTTCGAGAACTGCATCCACACCCAAACGTCGACCGACATCGGTGGTGCCATCATTTCCCGAGAAGCCGGCGATCGCATTCGTCGGGCGCACAATAACGTGCGGAAGACTTCCGAGCTTTGTGATAAGCGCATCGGTCAGTCCCAACCCGAGCGCTTTCGCATTCTCATCATCATTCAGCGGCCGGAGAGGCATCACCGCCATCGACTTGATACGGTCTCGTTCGTCAGATCTAAAGTATCGATATCCGAGAAACGCGCTTGCGACGAGCAATACCGCTGCGAGTCCGATCAGCAGAAGATGTCGAGTACGAGGCCGGCGGGACGGAGATATTTGCGGCCAGTGATCGGCAATAGTCGGAAGGAGCGCCGTGTCGCCCTTGAAAATATTTTCGGAGGAGGCTCCGTAGACCAGCGCCGCTCCGTCGTCCAGACAGTAGCTAAGACTGTCATCGTAATAATCCCGCTTACATTCCGGGCAGCGTTTCATCTGAAACCTTGAACCAGTACGATATCCGCCAGCACGCTTCCGCGTGCCATAACCAGGTTCTTACCATCCATCGACCATTTGAAATTGAACATCCGGTCGTTCCTGAAGTTCGTAAGCTGCTTGTCGGGCCCACCGTCGAGCGATCGG
>CAMLKY010000376.1 GCA_946480545.1 uncultured Acidobacteriota bacterium | reverse complement strand
AGTCCGTTGATGACATGCTGGTCATAACGGCTTACTATTTAGCTCGATGTCAAAACACATTCGGGAGCTCTTCGATCTTGCGGGAAAGACAGCGATCGTGACCGGCGGTTCGCGGGGGATCGGAAAGGAGATGGCCGAGGGCTTGGCCGAGGCGGGTGCGTCGCTGATGCTCTGTGCTCGCCGGGCGGACTGGTTGGACGAAACGTTGGAGGAATTTCGCGGACGCGGATTCGCCGTCGAATCGATGCTCTGCGATGTCGCGAAACCCGATGAGGTCCAGGCCGTTGTGAATGCGACAGTACAGAAGTTCGGGCGTATCGATGTTCTGATCAACAACGCTGGCGTTTCATGGGGAGCAATGCCGGAAGACATGCCGCTCGACAAGTGGCAGCACGTGCTCGACGTAAACCTGACCGGCTGCTTCCTTTTCGCGCAGGCGGTATCGCGTCAGATGTTAGAGCAGCAGAGCGGCTCGATCATCAACGTCGCTTCGATCGCCGGTTTGACGTCGTCGGCGAACGGACCCTTCTATGCCGGCTACGTCGCGAGTAAGGCCGGACTGATCGGGCTCACGAGAGAGTTAGCTGCGAGCTGGGGTCGCCGCGGCATACGCGTGAATGCCATCGCTCCGGGCTTCTTTCATTCGCGTCTGGCAGACGCCGTGATCGACATCTACGAACGCCGGATACAGGAAGACAATGTCATCCCGCGAGTCGGCGGAGAGGGTGAGTTGAAGGGTGTCATCGTATTTCTCGCATCCGACGCATCGAGTTATATCACGGGTCAGACGATCGCCGTCGACGGCGGAATGACGGTTTGAATTTTGGATTTTGGATTTTGGATTTCTTTGCGTCTCAGCGTCTTTGCGGGAAAACATATTCCTGAGGATCTATGCGTACGGTTTTCCCGCAAAGTGACTAAGACGCGAAGAAGAATTTAATGGAGCTTACACCCGAACTTTCAACGTTCTCCGTTCTGCTGATCGGCTTTTTGCTGGGTCTGCACCATGCGATCGAGGCTGATCACCTCGCGGCCGTTTCGACGATCGTGAGCGAGAAGAAAAGTTTGCTGACCGCCTCGCTTGTCGGGGGATTATGGGGCGTTGGGCATACGATCTCACTGCTCGCCGTTGCCGTTTTGGTCATCTTCCTGAAGCTGCAGATATCGGAGACGGCCGAAGCGAGACTTGAGGCCGCGGTGGGCTTTATGCTGATACTTCTCGGCGCCAACGCTCTCCGAAAACTCTTTACCGCAGAACGAGTACATATCCACACTCACGAGCACGGAGCTCGGGAACACGTGCACCTGCATTCACACGCGCGGGAAGAAAGTGAGGCGTCACATCACCGGTTCTCGCCGCGTTCGATCCTGATCGGCATGGTGCACGGGCTCGCCGGCAGCGCGGCGTTGATGCTTCTTGTGGTCCCGACGATCGCTTCACCTGCGGTAGCACTGGTCTATGTTCTGATCTTCGGCATTGGCTCGATCGCGGGAATGATGGCGATGAGCTTCCTGATCGGTCTGCCCATGCATTTCACGGCCGGGCGTTTCGCGTTTCTCAATCACGGGATAAGACTGGTAGCAGGAATATTTAGTCTGGGATTGGGTGCCGTGATCGTTTATGAGAAGTTGCTGGCATAGATATCGGGCGTAGGCACCAATGCCGGAAAAGCGGGGGCAAGCCGCCCTTCCGGACTTGCAAATGTAATTGGCGCTGCAGATTTCCCTACTTCACAAACAAAAACTCTCCGAATCTCTCCGGAACGTGAAATTGTGGCTCTTCGGTCATCGTCGGTGACCACGCAAGATAGCCGCGCGTCTCGCCTGAGCCGACCTGCCTGAATAAATTGCCGAGCCATCTCTCGCCCACGTCCGGCCGTCGGTCGAACGCGGTCCACGGAACCTTGAACGCCATCACTACGCGGTCTTCCTCGATCCGCGCGAACGATTCCATTCCGGACGCGTAGTCCCAATCGCGCGGCTCATCGTTTCTCCAGTCGACCATCAGATCGAGCCACTCGCCCGTTGGGGCGATCTCGAACTCGGCGTATCGGCGCGGTTCGCTCGCGTCGGGTGCGAGAAACAATTCGCAGACGTCATGCTCCCACAGCTTCATCGTCTTCGCTTTGGTCTGCGGATCCTCGTTGAGGAACAATGGTTCGTCCTGGCGGGCGTCGAATCGAACATACAGCGCGGCGTCGGACCATAACAGCCGTGCGGCAGCGCGTCGCGACTCGGGAGCTGGTTCACCATTCCAGAGCTTGTTGATGGCAAGAGATTCGGCCGGCCGCCAGAATATATTCGAGAGCAGGTCGGCGGAATTGTCTTCGGTCGTAAAATTTATCGTTGCAGTCGGTGTTGTCATGATCAGGAAAATTTCGTTCGTATCCAGTTTGTGAGGTTCTGCGTTTCGGCCACGATCGCTTTTCTCAAGCCGCCCGCGAGAACGCGGAACGGATGATTCTCGGTAAACGCGCACCCAATGGCGTAGAGCGTGCTGCCGGAAAATTCCGGTTCATTCGATATCGCGAAAACGGGTTCCCAATAGTTCGGCGAGAGCTTCGATTTGAAGCGATCGAGACCATCGAAGTTATAGAATCGCTGGCCGTGTTTTCGCATCCACCCGAGAAGAAACCGCAGCCAAAGCGGATTATCGAAGGGCTCGATCTTCGCGCGTTTCGAGAGCGGTGATAATCCAAGCGTCACGTACTCGCACCCTTCTTTAGCAATAGTGCGAAAGACGGCGTCCATCATCAACTCGACGGTGCCGTTAGGCGACCCGGGCCGGTGCGGAAACTGTTCCGTCAGCCATCCGTTGCGCGTCGGCACGGGTGAAAGGACGATGAATCCCTCGACCACATTCGATCTTTCGGCGACAAACACACGCCTGTTCTCGAGCCGTCCAAGCGTGTCAGGTTCGACCATGAAATGAAGCGGCGGCAGACCCTTCGATTCAAGCCACGCGCTGAGACATGCCTTGAGCTCACCGTTGTTAGTTGCTTTGTCGATCGGCCATTCCGTCACCGTGACGTTCTTGTTTCGCGCTCGATTCAGTTGGGCACGGAGCGACTTGTTTGTTCGGACAATGGAATCCCAACTCTCCGGATGCCACACCGGCTGAGCACCCAACAGCACGAACGAGTGGTTTGGCGATCCTGAGAGCACCGACTCCAGACGTGCCTCTGCGAGAAAGTAACAAACCTTTTCTCCGTCAGAACGGGCCGCAGTTTCAAACTCGCTCGCAACTGCGCGCAAACGGTCGAATGAACACGCCGGCGCTCCGCCCACGACCCGGTACTGGTTCGCAGAAACAAATCCCGTAACGGCATCACCAGCGCTCGAAAACCAATGTTCGATTCCCGGATTTAGGATCTGAAAGCAGGTGGTATTCCAGCCGTACTCGAGTACGATCTGTCGGGCCAGCTCGACGTCTGTCCGATGATTCCCGTGATTCGTCATGTCTGTCCGGCATCTCAACTCGCGGCCACAGGCCGCATGTCATTTAACGCAGGGACCGCTGAGATCGCAGAGGGACCTGATT
>CAMLKY010000375.1 GCA_946480545.1 uncultured Acidobacteriota bacterium | reverse complement strand
TATTCCTTTAGCAGGGCTTTGCCCTGATACTCGTGAATTTTCATAAGGTTAAGGCGAAATTTTATCGCCCGGGTACACAAAAAGCAAAGAGGTGCCTGTGATGGCACCTCTCACGAAAATATGCGGAAGCGGTGACCCGCTCTCTTTTACTGTGAGCTTTCGACGAGGTTGATCAACGTTCGAATTGCGACACCGGTTGGACCCTTCGCCTGGTGGGGCCGCACCGAGTCGTACCACGCGGTTCCGGCTATATCGAGGTGGGCCCATTTCGCCTTATCGACAAACTCCTGGATAAATACCGCACCCATGATCGTCCCCGCCTTTCCGCGCGGACCGATATTCTTGATATCGGCGATATCCGATTTGATCTGCTTGCTATATTCCTTGCTGACCGGAAGCTGCCAGAAGTTCTCGCCCGCTTCTTTACCGAGCGCGATTATCTCATCGACGAACGCCTGATCATTTCCCATGATGCCGGTGTTCTGGTCGCCTAAAGCGATGATGACCGCACCGGTCAGCGTCGCCATGTCGACGATCCGTGTCGCTCCCTGCTGTTCCGCATACGCGACAGCGTCGGCCAGTATCAGTCGGCCTTCGGCATCCGTGTTGAGTATTTCAACGGTCTTGCCATTCATCGCCGTCACGACGTCGCTCGGACGTGTAGCTTTTCCATCGGGCATGTTCTCGACCGCGGCTACAACGCCGATGACGGGCACCGTCGACTTTAGCAATGCCACTGCGCGCATGGTTCCGATGACCGTTGCCCCGCCGGACATGTCGTACTTCATTGCCTCCATGCCCTCGGCCGGTTTGATCGAGATTCCGCCCGTGTCGAACGTGATACCTTTTCCGACCAGCGCGAGCAGATCACCTTTTCGTCCCGTATTCTTTGCCGGGGTGTAGCGAAGGACGATCAACTTTGCCGGCTGCTCCGAGCCCGCGGAAACGCTTAGCAGCGAACCCATGCCCATCTTTCGCATCCGGGCTTCATCGAGGACCTCGCACTTAAGGCCAACTTCGCGGGCCATCTTTTGTGCGCGATTGGCCATTTCCGTAGGCGTCAGGATATTCGGCGGCTCGTTCGCAAGGTCACGAGTGAAGTTGATCGATTCGCCGATCGCCTGGCCGCGTGCAAGGCCTCGCTTCAGGTCGCCGCCGCTCGCTCCTTCGCTGTAAACGAGGAAACGATCTACCGATTTATCGTTCCGATCCTTTGTTTTGTATTTATCCAGCTCGAACTGGCTTGTGATGGCTCCCTGGGCGGACTGCTGTGCGGCGTCACCCGGATTCACGTCTCCACGCACGGCAAACGCGATGGTCTTCGCGTTGCACTTTCGAAGATAGCGGGTCGCTGCTCCGGCCGCGATGGCGATGTCAGCGGTGCGAAACTCTTTTCGATCGCCGGAACCGACCAATAGTAATCGCGATGCTTTAAGCTTTCCTTTTGGCGAAAGACGCAGCAACAATGTCTCACCCGAGTCGCCCTTGAACTCCTCCGATTTGATCACACTACCGATCTGCCCGCCGGTCAGCTTGTCGAGATCCCGTAAGAGACCCGACGATGGTTTTTCGTCCTTAAAAACCATCACTGCAAGTGCGTCTGCGCCCGATTCCGTAAAATTCCCTGAGATTCCCTGAAACTCCATCAACTACCTCGTTGAAATTGCGTTACTGTATCCAAAAAACGGTCTAATATCTATAACTTATCTCAACTTATCTTTCAACTGCTGTCGCGTTTCTTTCTCGATGGTTTTCCGCATTTCTGTCTCGCGTTTATCGAATAATTTCTTACCCTTCGCGACACCGATCTCGAACTTGATGCGTCCGTTCTTCCAGTAGATCGACGTCACCACCAGCGTCATGCCCTTCTGTGTTGTTTCTTTCTCGAGCTTTTCGATCTCTCGCCGATGCAACAGCAGTTTCCGTGTACGCAGCGGCTCATGATTCTGGCGATTACCGTGCGAGTACGGAGAGATATGTGCGTTCATAAGCCACACCTCGTTGTCTTTCACAACGACGTATGAGTCCTTGAGCTGGATGCGGCCAGCCATAATACTCTTCACCTCGGTGCCCTGAAGCACGGCGCCGGCCTCATACTTGTCCTGAATGTGATATTCGTGAAACGCCTGCCGGTTGGTCAGGATCTCAGTGTTTACAGACATAACGATCGCTTCTTAGCTCTGAGTCTGGAGTGCCGCATCCACCCGGTGAAATCAAACGACTTACAAGCTGAAGTCCGCACTCCGAACTGAGAACAAGCTCAAGCTTGCACTCTGGGATGCTATTTGACAACCCCGGTTTTCGACACGTAAATTAATGCTTACGCTGGGAGATCGTCTAATGGTAGGACTCCAGATTCTGGCTCTGGCTATCGGGGTTCGAATCCCTGTCTCCCAGCCAATTCTTTAGCCGTCAGTTGTCGGTGACAGCACCCGCGGATGAAACTGATGGCTTACCACCGAACCCAGGTTACTGGTCACTAATCAATTCTATGGACGGCTGGCACGAGACAGAGATTCGAGTCCGGTATGCTGAGACCGATAAGATGGGCATCGTCCATCACTCGAACTATCTGATCTGGTTTGAGGCCGGCCGCAGCGATCTGTGCCGTGCCCGAGGCTTTTCCTACAAAGAGATGGAAGAGCAGGACAACGCACTGATGGTCGTTGCCGAGTCGTACGTTCGATATAAATCACCTGCCTTTTACGAAGACGTCCTCACGGTTCGAACTCAGGTCGCTGAAGTTCGGAGCCGTTCGATCCGGTTTATCTACGAGATCGTACGCGATAGTGACGACACGCTTCTCGCCGAAGGCGAGACACTTCACTTGGTGACTGACGAGAATAAAAGGGTGAAGCTTATTCCCGAGATCTACAAAGAACGGCTACTTCCCGAAACCGTCGAGACTTCCGGCTCGTTTCCGATCAATCAGGCACCCAGCTAAAACTCGCCGGTTTGCGCCGCAACTCTTTTCACTTATCCTTTCTCTATGTGGGGAACCGATCGCACAGAGCTGTATTTTATTGGAGCGATGTTGGTGCTGATCCTGATCGGCAGTTTCGTCGCCGTGTATTTTTTTGTGAAGCAGTATCGAAAGGAAATGCGGGAAAGGGAAGCTCGCAAGTTACGGAAAGAGCAAAAGGTCGAGGCCAAGGTTGAGGTCGAGTAGTAGTATGGCCCACCCACGAATATTAGACGGCTCGCGTACCGCGCTTCTGGTGATCGACGTCCAGGAAGCGTTTCGAAACGTGATCGATCGCTTTGACAGGCTTTCGGAAAGGATCGCGACCGTCGTCCAGGGATTTCAACTTCTCGAGCTTCCAGTTCTTGTAACAGAGCAGTATCCAAAGGGTCTCGGTCGGACCGCGGCCGAGATCGTGAACGTTCTTTCTCCGGACTTCCAATTCATCGAGAAGACTACATTCAGCTCGTGCGGTGCCGCGCAACTGGAAGCGTCATTACGCGCATCGGGTGCCGATCAGGTCGTAGTTTGTGGGCTCGAGACGCATGTATGCGTGAATCAAACCGTACATGATCTAATC
>CAMLKY010000374.1 GCA_946480545.1 uncultured Acidobacteriota bacterium | reverse complement strand
CCGGCGGAGTGGCCGCGCATGACCTACGCCGAGGCAATGCGCCGGTATGGATCGGACAAGCCCGACCTCCGTTTCGAAATGGAGCTCACAGATCTGTCCGAGAATTTACGGGGTACCGACTTCGCGCCTTTTGCGACCGCGCTCGAGAAAGGCGGCGAGATCAAAGCGATCGTGGTAAAGGGCCGTGCCGACTACTCGCGTAAGCAACTGGACGAGCTTCAAGAGTTCGCAAAGCGCTACGGTGCGGGTGCGCTGGCGTGGATCAAGATCGGTGACGAGACTACGTCCTCGCTGCTCAAGGTCCTGGGTGAGGCCACGGTCCTGGATCTGGCTTCGGCCGCCAAAGCCGAAAAGGGCGATGCCGTGCTCATCGTTGCTGGAAGCAAATCGGTCGTGGCCGCGTCGCTCGGCGGACTTAGGAACGAGATCGCGCGCCGTGAGAACCTGATAGACCGAAATCGTTACGAAGCTCTGATCGTTACCGAGTTTCCGATGTTCGAGCACGATGAGGAAACCGACCGGTATCTAGCCGCGCACCACCCGTTCACGTCGCCGATGGACGAGGACCTCGAGATGTTCAAGCAGGCCGTCGAAAACGATGCCGATCATCACCTGCTCGGTCAGGTCAGGGCAAAGGCCTACGACGCCGTGATCAACGGTTACGAGTGCGCGGGTGGTTCGATCCGTATTCACCAGACGGATGTTCAGGCGCTGAACTTCAAGGCTCTCGGGATGACGCCCGAAAGTGCGCGTTCACAGTTTGGATTCTTTCTTGACGCCCTGGAGTACGGAACTCCTCCGCATGGCGGATTCGCGGCTGGTATAGAACGGACCTGCATGATCGTTTGCGGCACCGAGAATATCCGCGATGTGATGGCATTTCCTAAGACAGCCTCCGCACAGGACCTGATGATGGACTCACCGGGGGAAGTAGACGGTGCTCAGCTTGATGAGTTGGGAATAAGAGTGGAATCCTAGGGTCACAGTCAGATCACATTACTACCGGGTACGGGCGGATGACAGAGGCTGTACCCGGCCGACCGCCCTCGGCGAGCGGTGGCGATTTCATTGAACAATCACGTCGCAAATACCGTAAACTACCATCGGCGATGCCTAAAAAGTTCGATACAAATCCACTTGATCCGGAGTTTCCGGAGAAGGCAAAGGCGGCGGCTGCCGCGGGCTATGATGCTCCTCCGAAGACTCCATTTAGTACTGCAGAGTTCCCCTCGGCGCCGCACAGCATAACGGAAGATGAGACGCGAAAATTCAGCGAGTCGGATTTCCGTGCATACTCGTACTCGGCCCCTCAACCAATGGCAACCGTTCATTCTGCAGGCCTCTCCGACTTAAAGGCGGCGTCGGAACGTAAAGTGGCGAAGACGGGGATCTCGGAAAAGTGGCTTATCGCACTTCCCTATGTTCCGTTTACCATCGGCCTTGTAGGCGGTCTCATACTCCTTCTGTTAATTCCGAAAGAGGAGACGAAGGTTAGATTCCACGCCGCCCAGGGCCTTGCAGCCCACGTAGGTATTCTGATCGTTACCACGATACTTGGGATCGTCGGTGACATCGTCGGTTTGGCAAACATCGGAAACCTGATCTTCCAGATCGTAACCAGCGTGATGTTGGTGATATTCGCGATCAAAGCGTGGAAAGGAAAGCCCGTCCATATCGAATCCGTCGATGATCTGACGAACTGGCTCGAAGAGAAGATCGGACCGATGAAAACATAAAGTATGTTTTGCGCTGGCTGCGGAACGCAGATCCAATCCGGCCTCAATTACTGCAGCCGTTGCGGACGTCGCGTCGTCGACGACTCAAAGGCCGCCCGTTCGCCGCTTGCGGTTGCAGGCAACATCGCGGGTGTCGGCTTTGTCGCTTATATTTTTGTGCTGCTCGTGTTGTCTAAGAGCGGCGTTGCCCCTGACGTCTTCAAACTTATTACCGTCTTATATTTTGCGGCTCTGTTTGGCTTGTGTTTTATGTTTCTCAGGCAGGGCCCGCAGGCGCCGCGGTCGCGGATCGAGGATCCGAATCCTTCAGATGCCCGTGCAGAGCATGCATATCTCCGGCCTGTTACGACCGCCCAGCTTGAAGACGCGCGAGACTTCGGCATTCCGAGTGTGACAGACGCCACGACGCGAACGCTCGACGAGGTCCCGATCGCTGATCGCAAAAGTTAGCTCACCGTTTCACTTCCGAAAACTTCACGCAGTATCTCCGCATATCCACTTAGCACTCGGGCTCCATCGCCTTCGAAAACGGATCCGTGCATCGTGGCCAGACGGCGCGGTCGGAGCTCCATCAGACGCGTCAAAGTAGGTGCGGTCAATGGCGTGTAGGGGAGGTAATTCGCGAGCGGGCTTGCCTGATACTCCACCAGAGTTGTTCGAACGCGATCAAGAACGTCTTCGGTTGTAAGCGGCTCGACGTCGCCGTTTTGATGGAGGATGTCCGAGCAGAAAAGGACCTCGCTGGTCGTATCGAACAGGAGGCCGGCTTCCCAGCAATGCGGAACGTGCGGCGTCTGGAGAAATCGGAACGTGTGCGATCCCGTAGAAAACTCTTCACCGTCAACCATTCCCCGTGCAGGTCGCGAAGCGAAGTCGTCGACACTGACCATCTTTCCGACCATGCTGCAAACCGGCGTCGCATTCGGTGCGATCGCCTGCCACTCATTAAGCGATCCACACTCGTCGGCTTCGAAGTGACTGAAATTTATCCAGCGAAGATCGGCCGGGTCGATCAGCTTGGCGACCGCGTCTTTCACGAGAGGAAAGATCCCCCGCATCCCGGTATGAACCAGAAGCGGCTCCTCATCACGTACCAAAAACTGCGTGAATCCGAGACCGAAGTCCGGGAAATAGTTTGTGATTCGAAAGACGTCGGGAGCTATTTCGTTGATCGTTGTCATATAAGTTCTCCGTTATCCGCGTCGCGCGATGTAATCGGCAAAGGACGCCTCTCAAAAGCGCCAGTGCCCACTAATATACGCGTATTATTGCGCGAGTTTGTTCGGAGAAATGAACTTAGTCGGATCAGCCGGCCTGACGGCGGGCGTTTCCGGCATCGCCAATAGCAAAGTCGTATGCCTGGCCGTGTGAAAGGTAAACGATCCGGTCTGAGAATCCAGCTTGCTCTGCGGCGAGCTTGAAATCCTCAAGGGGCGACTTGAAAACGTCATAGTCATTGTAGTGGATGGGTATCGCCGTTTCGGGTTCGATTATCCTCATCATTTCAACACCCTGTTCGTCATCCATCGTCACGAGTATCCCGAGCACGCGCGTGCCGCCGAGATGAAGCAGCGCTAGATCGACACCCGGAAATCGTTTCGGTATCTCGTGCAGATCGTCGTGGATGAGAGTGTCGCCCGTGATGTACATCCGCATCAGCCGATCTCCGGCCGCGCTCTCGAAATCGAGTATTGATCCCATGACGGGCGGAAGTGCGAAGTCTACGATACCGGGGCCATGCTGTCCGGGCATCGAGGTGATACGAACCCCGCCGCGTTCGCTTTTGACGGCGACCGAATCCCACGTATC
>CAMLKY010000373.1 GCA_946480545.1 uncultured Acidobacteriota bacterium | reverse complement strand
ACGGCCTATCGTGGCGCTTGAGTCGACGGTCATCTCGCACGGACTCCCACATCCCAGAAACATCGACACTGCGAACCGCCTGGAGCAGGTGATACGTGAGGCAGGTGCGATACCGGCCACGATCGCCATGTTTGCGGGTGAGATCTTTGCGGGTCTGACTGCAGACCAACTCGAGCGGCTTGCGACCGGAGATAATATCCGCAAGCTCTCCCGCCGGGATCTGGCCGTCGCCGCCGCACGCGAACTGGACGGTGCGACGACGGTCGCGACGACCGCTCTCATCGCTCACCGGGCCGGAATAAACGTCTTTGCAACCGGAGGCATCGGTGGCGTCCACCGGGGCTTCCCCGCAGATGTGTCGGCGGACCTGGCGGAGCTGTCGCGAACACCGATCATCGTGGTTTGCTCGGGAGCCAAGGCGATACTCGATCTGCCGGCGACTCGTGAGTGGCTCGAAACCTACGGCATTATGGTGCTCGGGTGGAAATGCGACAGGTTTCCCGCGTTCTATTCCACGACGAGCGATCTGGACGTCGATGACCGTGTCGACACGGCGCAGGATGTGTCTCGCATCGCTGACGCCCGGAAAGAGCTCGGGATCGAATCGGCGATCGTTGTGGCGGTGCCGGTACCTGACGAGTTCGCGATCGAGCCGGCTGAGGTCGAAGCGCTGATCGACGCCGCCGTCGCCGAGGCCGATACACGCGGCGTCACCGGCAAGAATCTCACACCTTTCCTTCTCAATGAGCTTTCACAAAAGAGCGGTGGTAAGACACTCGCCGCGAATGTTGCTCTGCTGGAAAACAACGCCCGCGTCGCAGCGGAGATCGCGAAGGCGCTGAATTATTAGACATCCCGATCGAGACGTCAGGCTTTGAATTGCTACTAGCTTTTAAGTCGGTGCCGGTTTTAGTTGGTGCTGGCTTTTAAATTGCCACTAGCTTTAGCTAGTGGAGTGCTCACCTGCGGCGCGGCTTTAGCCGAAATATAGAAGAGAAAAAATTCCGTGAGGCTTCAGCCAAAAGGGCTGAAGCCAAGAGGAAATACTCTTTCATAGTTCGGCTAAAGCCGCGGCGCAGGTTTTTACATCCACTAGCTAAAGCTAGTGGCAACTTAAAGACCGACACAGCACAAATCACGACGCGAGCTCCGGTCTACCGATGTCATAGGAGCTCGCTTCTACAAACATTCGGCTAACGGAGCCCCGCACTTTACCTCTCCAACTTCACCTTCAACGAATCTAAACGTTTCCTAGCCTCCGGGACTTCCGTTGCGTTCGGGTGCTTCACAATCAGCTCGTGCCAACTAGCGCCGTCGTAGTGGAATTTTTTGGTCGATTCGTTGAAAAGAAATCGCACGCCCAATCGCCGGTAACGATCGAGCATGTTGAAATTAAGGTAGTAACTGTAAACCGGGGCGCCTGATGCCGCCATCTCGCGGCTCTTCAGCCGAGACGCGGCATCGCGAGAAAGTTTCGACGCCATCTGCTCAAGCAGGTCACCGAAAAGAAGAAGTATCGGTGGTCGAAGCTTCGAGCCTGGGTACAGTCGGAGAAATTCTGTGACAAGCTCCAACTGATCGAAACCTTCGGTTGCGTGGATCAATCGGGCGAGCCGGGCTTCGTCGTCCGCGCGAGATCTGACGAAGACCGCATCCGATTGCACCCATCCGAACCGCGAGGGCGGAACGACGACTTTGTAGAATCGCACGCCATCCGCATGGGCACTGCCTATGACCTGCACTCTTCGCCCGCGACGCATCCGCTGGATCGGTTCGGCGAAAAGGCTCGGTTTCGTCCTCAGCACCGACAAGGCCTCGTCGACGACCATCGCGACGGCACGCGACTGCTTCGGCGTGCTGCCAGGACGCCGCTGTTGCGCCGCACCGGAAATCGCGCACACAAATACCAATGAGAGAGCGATTATTGAATGTGGGAGTTTCATATTTTTGGTTTGAGTTAGCGGGCCTTGCGAAGCGATTTTTCGATCCGTCGGTTCACGCCCGCGTGGTGAAAGTGACAGATCGCTATCGCCAGCGCGTCTGCCGCATCGTGCGGTGTCGGCACTGAGCTCAATCGCAAAAGGATCTTGACCATTTCCTGTACCTGATGTTTCTCAGCATTGCCATAGCCGACGACCGTTTGCTTGATCAGCCGGGGGGCATATTCCTCGATCCGCATGCCCCGCTGCTCTCCGAGCAGCAGGACGATGCCCCGTACTTGCCCCAGCTTTAGCGCAACAGAGACGTTGGCCGCATAGAATGCTTCTTCGATCGAAAGAACATCGGGTCTGAACTCGTCGATCACCGCGGTCACGCCCGAGTAAATGTTCGCCAGGCGTTTCGAGAAGGCGTGTCGAGGATTCGATTTAACGACGCCGAAGTCAACGGCTTTGTACTTCAAACCGTCGCCCTCGACAATTCCCCAGCCGAGTGTTTCGCTGCCGGGGTCGATTCCTATTACACGCATTTATTTCCGGGATGCAGAGGCATCAAGATAACCGATGTATTTTGCGAAAATCAAGCTACTCGTGGCCGGCGAGCTCTAATTTGTAAAAGGCTACGGTAAACATTATGATTTCCTCATTGAAGTACCTTTAAGAATCACCAAATGAACGTCCGCGCCGTCGATAGCCCACCAAGAGAATCAGTTCGAGTTCTGCTTAACGAGATAATAGATTACGCGGGTCTATTTCCGCCTTCTCAGGCATCGATGTCAGAGGCGGTACTGAATTATGCGACGTACCGTGGGAGTAATTACGGCTGGATGCTCGGACGGTTCGTGCTGCCTGTCGCGAGGCTCGATGAATTCTACGAGAGCGCACTCGAATTTTTGCCCCGGCGCGGGAATGTGAATCCGTGGCGGCTCAGCGTTCTCGCTGGCGAAGATCTTTCGGCGACCATACGCGCGATCAACGAGTTCAATCGAAAACATTCCGAGCGTGTCGTCGCGGACGCGTTGGAAGTAAAGGCCGCGACCGTCTCGAAGATCGAGAACACGATGGTCGCATTGCCAAAGGCGATTACGCCGTACTTTGAGATCTCGCCGGCGAACCGGACGTTCGTCGACCTGGTAGCGACGCTGGGGATCAAAAAGCTGCGTGCGAAGATCCGCACGGGCGGCGTCACTCGCGAAGAGTTCCCGGCAACGCGCGACATTATTCGTTTTGTGCGAACGTGTATGGCGGCGAACGTGCCGTTCAAGGCGACCGCGGGGCTGCATCATCCCATCCGCTGCTTCAAGCCCCTCACCTACGCCGCGGACGCTCCGCAAGGAACAATGCACGGATTCCTAAATGTGCTCCTGATGACGGGTTTTGCACGCGAGAGCTTCCGGGTCAGTCTGCTCGAGGAGATCATGGAAGAGGAGTTCGAAGAGGTATTCGAGTTCACCGAAGCCGGGATCTCCTGGCGCGGCTCGCACCTGCTCACCCTGGGACAGATCGAGCGCGTCCGTGCAAAAGGAATGCAATCGTTCGGGTCGTGCTCGTTCGACGAGCCGGTCGCCGACCTCCAGGAGTTGGGCATTCTTTAGCCGGGTCGGTCTTTGT
>CAMLKY010000372.1 GCA_946480545.1 uncultured Acidobacteriota bacterium | reverse complement strand
AGCACGTCGCGCGGGTGCTCCTTCACGTGCCCGACGAGTGCCGACGCACCGGTGCCGCGGCAGTCGCGCACCCGCGACTCGACCACGGCGACGAAACGCATCTTCGCGTGCTGGTATCCACAAAACTCCGCACACTGCCCGTGAAACGTTCCGGTCTTGTCGGCCCGGAAAAAGAATGTCGTGGGATAGTTGGGGATAAGGTCCTTTTTCCCGTGAAGGTTTGGAAGCCAGAAACTGTGAATAACGTCGTTCGACTGAAGCTCGAGCTTTACAGTTCGACCCACGGGCAGGTGCAGCTCATTCGCGGTCGTGATGTTGTTGCTCGGAATGTCGTCCTGGTATTCGACCCGCCAAAACCACTGGACACCTGTGACCTTTATCGAAAGGGGTTTCGGATCCGACTGCGACAGTCCGTGGATAGCGCGACCGGTCTGAAAACTTACGAACATGAAGGTGAACATGATGACGAGCGTAAGTCCGACCGCGATCTTGATGGTATTTGCCGCGCGTGTTTCGCGTTTCGTATCCGGACTGATGTCAGGTGCCGTTTCTGCCTCCGAACGTTTGGTGCGGATGAACGCAGTGATCAATACAGCCATGACGACCAGGTAGACCACACCGCACACCCAGAAGAAAAGCCACCAAAGAAACTCCAATCGTTCGGCCTGTACACCCGCCGCGTCAGTTGCCGATTGCCGCCCTCCGCACGACACGACAAAAAAAGCCGCAAGTGCGAACAGCAGATAAACGATTCTGCTCATGCGGCGTAACTTCATTGCGGTATGGGCTGCGATACGTTCTTCGGGACCTCGCGCTCCTTTGAGTTCTCGGGCTCCTTGGTCTGCATGTCGTCGTTCCGGCCCGGTGCTGCATCCTTCGGGACCTGGCCACTCAGGCTGCGAACGTATGCGGCAATCTGCCACACCTGGTAGTCAGGAAGCTTTCCGTGAAATGCGGGCATGCCGTTCGGACGTCCCTCAACGATCGTCGCGAAGATCTGATCGGGCTGGCTGCCGTAGATCCACTTGTCGTCCATGAGGGCCGGCCCGATGGCACCCCCGCCGTTCGCGTGACAGCCGTAGCAATTCATTTGCTGGTAAAGCCGTTTGCCCTCGGAAAGCGCAAAGGCGTTGTTCTCATACTCGTTGATGGCGACAGGAGTCGGTGAAGCCTCTCCGGCCTGCAAGGAAGTCAACTGTTTTGAGTTGATGCGATTCGAATCAGGTGTCTGAACACGAAAGCCGCGCTCTTCGCGTTCACAGGCGATGAGAAGAAGCACCAGTAAGAGAACGACGGTGAACTTCTTCATTCAGTTTCCTCCTCTCGCGCATCCGGCACCCTGTATTCGTTCAGGATCTTTCGGATGTCTTCTTTTCGGCGCTGAAGTATCTCGTCGATCCGCATCCGCAGTTCATCCTCGCCGCGACGCACACCGACCGAGATGTCGTAGACGAATGGCAGGTATGGCGGAGCGAGTTCGGGCGGCACCGGACTCAGCTTGAGATCTTCCCCGCCAAAAAATCCCGCGAGCGGTCCCCACACGATGGCGATGTCGACCTCGCCCTTTCTTACGGCCTCTACCACCCGCGCCGGAGGATTCGCCTCGGAATAGTCGCCGTAGACCGTGTAGCCTTTCAAATTCTGGACGAGGCCGCGGTTGTTGAGTGCGTGGACGGGTGGCGAGTTTGCGCCGTCGTCGCCGATCATCTGGACACCGATCTTCAGATCGCGAAGGCGCGGATCATCGAGCGAGCTTATCTCCAGACGACGATCGCGTCGCTCGACGAACACATATGTTGAGCGATAGTAGGGCCGCGTCGTCGCTGCAAGCTCGAAGCTCGCCGGAACGCCGATGACCGCGTCACACTCTCCGGCTCGAAGCGTGTTGCGAAAGAAACCCCGCCGCTGCGCCCACCAGGTGTATTCCACGGGCAGCTTCATCTCGCCGGCGATCAACTCGGCGATCTTGTTTTCGAAACCTTCGCCCTTCTGATTCGAGAACGGAAGATTGTTCGGGTCCGCACACACGCGGAACGCAGTGGTCGATGCGGGGATCTTTTTCTGTCGCGGAGGTTCGATGTAGCGCTTCGACTCGACACGCACGATATCGGGCTTTGCCGTACAACCGACGGCTACGAGGAGGGGCATAGCGAGAATTGTCGCGAGTGCCACGGGAGCGCAGGCATTTCGCCAACGGACTCGAGCGCAGGCATCTCTGCCTGCATGAGTGCGAAGCACGAAAAAGCCACTACCTTGTCGAACCATGATCGTTTGACGTCGCTGCCGCGACGTTGCAGGCACGATGCCTGCGCTCGAGTCGCACTCGACGCTCTCAGATCGATCTCGTTTACGGAAGCGCGAAAACATATAACGTGCCTCCTTTGGTCGTTGCGGCCGGCAGATCTTCGAGTGCGCTTCCCCAACCGTTTCCTGCCGTTTCATCTCTCGTATCGAGATCCGCGGAAACTATCGAGCCGGGCCATCCGCCGACACCCGACAGGATGGCGACATACTGCTTGCCATCGGGCCCGCGATACGTCACCGGCTGCCCGATGATCCCGGAGCCGGTCTTGAACTGCCACACAAGCTCGCCCGTTCTCGCATTCACGGCCTTGAACCAGCCGTCCATCGTTCCGTAGAACGCGAGATCGCCGCCCGTGACAAGCGCACCGCTCCACACCGGAAACTCTTCTTTTATCTGCCACGCCGGTGCTTTATTGATCGGATCCCAGGCCGTAAAGAATCCTCGATTACCACCGGGGCCGGCGTAATATTTTGCGTTCACGCCGACGTACGGAGTGCCGGCGATATAGTTCGCCTCCATACCCTCGTAGTCCATACAGAGGTTCTGGTGCGGCATGTACAAGAGCTGGGTCCGCGGTGACCAGGCACTCGGCTGCCAGTCCTTTGCTCCGGGTGACGTCGGGCAAATGTCGCGGACGACCTTTCCCGTGGCGGGTTTCTTTTCTTCGTTCTCGATCAACCGGCCGGTTTGCAGGTCGACGCCTTTGCTGCCGGTAATGTGTACGAACGGTGTTGCGGACAGAACCTGACCCGTCGCACGATCCATGCCATACATATAGCCGTTGCGACCCGGATGCAGTATTACCTTTCGCGGTGCACCGTCGATCGTCAGTTCGACGAGGACGTTCTCGTTTACCTCATCGTGATCGTAAAGATCGTGCGGGCTCGCCTGGTAGAACCAGACCGCCTCGCCCGTATCGACGTTGCGTGCAAAGATGCCGCACGACCACTTGTTATCGCCAGGCCGGATCTCCGCATTCCATACGCCCGGATTTCCGGTTCCGTAGAAGATCATGTTCGATTCGGGGTCGTACGAGATCCAGCCCCATACGTTCCCGCCGCCGATCTTCCATTGGTCGGGCGGCCAGCTGTGCACTCCCAGATCGGTTCCCCGGTCCATGTCATAGAACGGACGGAAGTTTGCCCCGATCAGAACATCGGCGTCAGGCCCGGTGCTCCACGCTTTCCACGCGACCGACCCGGAATTTGCATCGAGTGCGATGAGCCACCCGCGGACACCGAATTCGCCGCCGCTATTT
>CAMLKY010000371.1 GCA_946480545.1 uncultured Acidobacteriota bacterium | reverse complement strand
CGTTCGGCTTCCTCACGTTGTTTTAGCCAGGCGTCCAGCTCTTCCTGCTTTGCGAACGCGATCCCATAGATACGCTGCATCTGCTGGTTGTTCGCGTCGCCTTTCCAGTAGGCACCCGAGATCGCGAGAAGCTTGAAGGCCTGTAGCTTTCCCGTATGCGGCACGTGAGGGCCGAGACAGAAATCAATGAACGGCGAGTTGTCGATGTAATAGACGCTCGCCTTGTCCGAGACCTTTTCGTCGATCAATTCGCGCTTGAGCGGCTCGTCGCGTTCCTTGAAGAGGTCCAATATCCTCGCTTTTTCGATGTCCTCGCGGCGATAGGGAAGATTCTGCTTCGCCATCGCCTTCATCTTCTTCTCGATGACCGGCAGGTCCTCTTCCGTGAGATTCCGCGGCGCGATCACGTCGTAGAAGAACCCGTAACGCGGATCGTCCATGAGTGCCGGCCCGATACCGAGCTTCGTTCCCGGAAACAGATCGAGCACTGCCGCCGCCAGCAGATGGGCTGTCGAATGACGTATGACCTCGAGCCCATCACGCGAGTCGGCAGTGATGGGTTCAACGACCACCGGATGGCCGTTGCCGACGAGCTCTTTGTTCAAGTCGACCTCTTCGCCGTCGACCTTCGCGGCAAGCGACTTCTTTAGAACGTCGCGATCGAACGCCTTTATCGCATCCGCCACCGTCGCCGGTGCGGGGATGCTACGCGTTGCGTCGCCGAATTTTACGTTTATCTCGCTCATAACTAGTAAATTGTGAATCGTCAATCGTGAGATGAGCGGTCGCTCATTCACAAACAAAGCTCAAGCTCCTCGAGAGTCGAGTCGCTCTTATCTATTGACTATTTCGATTCACGATTTACTCGTGCCTACTACTTAACTAGATCAGATCCGATAAGAGCGACTTTGCCTTGGTTCAGAGTGCAGGCTTTCGCCTGTTGCACTTTGCACCTGTCCCGCCATTAGAGGCGGGTCGTAGTAGTTGTCGTTACGGCAAGGTTCTTCGAAAGCATCTTATCGAAAAATTGTTAGCGGCAGGCTAAGATCGCCCGCCGCGTCGTATCAAGTTCAAGAATTGTACCGACTGAGTCCTGTAAATACAAGCCGCCAATCGATTATTCCGGCAATAAAGCCTGCTGGGCCCCGACCCACTCCCAGGCCGCAGGCTCTTCCGCCGCGTCAAAGACTCGTATCTCGGTTCTGACCAGCGGAGCGACCAGCTCAAGGAGGTTTCTCATCCACGATCTCGGACCCACGACGGCATACTTCGAGATCTTGGACGGTGCTTTGATCTTCAGTCGGATCAGATCATCATCGAACACCGAGAGCAGATCGAAGCCATTGAAGTCCTTCATCCGTGCCAGGACATTGAATTTACCCTCACGCTCAATAAAGGTCTTCAGCTCGCGAACAGCGCTTTTGATGTCCTTTTCCCGAAGCCTTCCATTGACCTCGTAGGCGAATACATCATCGCTGGTCGTTTGGATGAAATGGATAGACGGCTCGGGCTCGACGGGTGCCGGAATAGGCTCCGGTGTCTCCGATGCCCACGCAAAAGCTTTATCGCGTTCGCCGGGACCGAATACCCGTAGGTCGATCGATGAAAAGACAAGCCCCTCGACGCGTGCGAGAGCGGCCATCCATCCCTTATCTGTTACAAGCGCAGCGCGGTAATATCGCTTTAACTTACCCAGTTGATTAACGCCCTCGACCATGTCCTTGACGACGCCCTGGAACGTGAAGCCCATCGTCGGATCGACCTCGATAAAGAACGATATACGTTCGTTCTCTTTCAACTTTTCCTCGGCGGCAGCATACGCCTTCGTAATATCGTCGGCAGTAAGATCGCCCGAAACTCTGAAGGCGACAACGTGGTTAGGTGAGTCTAAGATCTCCAACATAATGCTCTCCTTTGCAAATTAACTACGAATAGAGGTACGACACTCGACCGCTCCAGGTTCGCTCGGTGTACGGAAAAACGTCGGCTTGTGACCCAACTATTACATTCCATCCGGCTCCGAGCGGTTATTCTATTAGCAGCGCTATACGGCTGGAACTAATTCGGGAAATGAAGAACCTCACATTAGACGCACTGCGTCGCAACATCAATCGCAAGAACCTCGCAATCGTAATTGTCTTTCATGCGTTGGCTCTCCCGGTATTTTTTACTTTTAGCTGGCAGAACCTCGCCGCTCTCCTGATCCTCAACTGGGTAGTCGGCAGCCTCGGCGTCGGTCTGGGATGGCACCGCTTGCTGACGCATCGGAGCTTTACAACGCCGCGATGGCTCGAGTACTTGCTCACGACTCTCGGTACGATGTCGATCCAGGACTCGCCGGCTAAGTGGGTCGCCACACACCGGATCCATCATAAATTCACTGAAACCGAAAACGATCCGCATTCTACTCGCGACGGATTCCTATGGGCTCAAATCGGATGGATACTGTGGAGCCGGGCACAGGACCACGATGCGGCAACGCTTCGCCAGTATATCCCCGACCTTCTCAGGGATCCCGGTCATCGGCTCATCTCACGTCTTTACTATCTTCCGATCATCGTCTCGGCGGTCGCGCTTTTCTTGATAGGCGGATGGTCGATGGTGGTCTGGGGCGTCTTCGCGAGAGTCGTCGTCGGATGGCATACCACGTGGTTCGTCAATTCGCTCTCGCATCTGCACGGGAATCGGCCGCATGCGACGAACGATGCTTCAACGAACAATTGGTTCGTTGCTCTCCTGACGTTCGGCGAGGGCTGGCACAATAACCATCATGCCGTACCAAGCTCGGCCCGGCACGGCTTCGAATGGCACCAGTTCGATATGAACTGGCTCACGATCCGTCTCCTCAAACGACTCGGGTGGGCGACTAATATAAAGGTGAGGACCATCCCAAAAGCGGTGCGAGCGTAAGGCAAATTGTCATGACAATCGAGGAAATCAACAACATCGACGACAAGGAAGTCAGGCTTCGCCTGCTCAGGGAGCACATCAGCGGCATACTTCAGGATCAGCGGGACGAGGATGAGTTCAAGTCCGACGAGAACATGAACGCGACACGCGACGAAGCGCACGGGATGATGTCGCGCTTCGGCAAGCCAGGAACAGACTAAACCTCTGCACTCCCACTCGCGGCAAAAGTGCACCATCCGCGGAAGGTCACACCTCTTATACGTACCGATCTGCGTTAGCGGATCCGGCGGTATGCCGGTAAAGGTAGGCGAACAATCAGATCTGCATTAGTGGCTCGGTGATTGCCATGTATTCGAGGTAAAAGTAAATGCCTGAATATCAATCACTTGCGGCGGACGACACTCTTCGCGATTCAATCCGGAATACGGGGTCAGCCTTGGACGTTTGCGAGCGCGGCATATGGAGAAACATTTTGAGAAAGATCAATTTTAGGAAACTGGCTGCGGCAACGGCCTTGGGAATATTCGCGATTCTCGGTACGACGGTGATTGCTAGTGCACAAAATAACCGAAGAGACGAAAGACAGCGGGAGCGCATCGAACGCCAGCAGACGAAGATCGAAAGACAGCGTGCAAAGCTGATTCGTGAGCGCCAGGTTGA
>CAMLKY010000370.1 GCA_946480545.1 uncultured Acidobacteriota bacterium | reverse complement strand
TCGAAGCGGTCGCTCATGGATGAGTGGCTCGATGCTGACACGTATGCGATGAAGGCTGATGCGGACCGGCAGGCAATACAGAATGTTACGCTCGCCGATGTGCAGCGCGTAGCCGACCGTTTTGGAAAGAACCCGATCGCATCGGTCCTGATCGTGAGCCCGGCCGGGGCCAAGCAGTAACCGAATGTCCAGCGAACGAACAGCCGGCGAGATATCGCACGCACGTGCTGTGCGGGAGATGTTCGCCGGCATTGCTCATCGATACGACCTCCTAAATCACCTTCTTTCAATTAACATCGACAAGCGCTGGAGACGTCTCGTAAGGAAGCGCCTGGAGAGCATTCTCGAAAACCCGGATGCCCTCGTTCTCGACGTTGCATGCGGGACGGGTGACCTTTCGATCGAACTCGCCACCAATGCAAAAGCGAGCGTCATCGGGACAGACTTCTGCCGTCCGATGCTTGATATCGCCGAAATAAAGACTCAGGATGCGGGCCTCCCGATACCGTATGTCGAAGGCGACGCGATGAACCTACCGTTTCCCGCGGACAGGTTCGACGCTGTTACTATCGCCTTCGGGCTCAGGAATCTCTCGAACGTAAGGGATGGTCTCGCCGAGCTTCATCGGATCCTGAAGCCGGGGGGACGGCTCGTCGTGCTCGAATTTTCAACGCCTGTCGTTCCCGGCTTCGGGGCACTCTTCAATTTCTATTTCACGCGGGTACTACCGCGCATCGGCGGGGCGGTAAGCGGCTCGCGCGGCGCCTACGAATATCTTCCGAATTCAGTGATGAAGTTTCCCGATCAGGCTGGCTTGGCGGAATTGATGCGAGGCGCGGGTTTCGTGTCCGTTGAATATTCGAACCTTACGGGCGGGATCGCCGCCATCCATGCCGCTTCGAAATGACCCGTTCTACCCGGTGACATCCGAAAGCTTTCTCAGGTAAGCAAAGCTGAATATTCCCGTATCGTGCGTGTCGGAGAAATGAAAGTTGAGGGCGTAACGTCCGACGATCGATACATGGGTGATCGTCAAGTCATCAGGCACCCGGCTGTCGTCCAGCATCTTCTCACCCGTCCATTCGTTGATACACCCGGCACATGGGCATGACCGGCGAAGCGAGACCGCGTCGTACCTAGTCTCGGTATCATCCGACCACTTGATCGAGATCTCGGAATCGCTTTCCTCGATGATCTGAACGGGTTCAAGCATTCGTGGGTCTACGATGCGGCGAGCGTCTCCTCGATATGCTCGGCCTCGATATCGTAGTGGGATGCGGAATAGACGGGCTTTCCGTCACGTAGAACGATCGCCTGCGGCGACTCGTGGCGGAGCCCGGTCCGATCGGCTATCGCATTCGAAATTGCGCGGTGCGTCTGGATGACGACCAGATTGACATCGGCCGCAACGGTGCTGACCTCGCGATACACGCCGGCGCTGATACCGCACGTCATGCTGTGCTTGAGAAGCACCACTGGGCGCTGGTGAGATTCCGAAAAAAGACGATCGAGTCCCTCGATCGAGTCGACCTTTATAAAATTTGCAGACATCGTCAAGACCAATTATAAGAGTTCGGCGGCGGGGGGGCCATATTCGTCCGCAATTCCGAAGAAGGAAAGACTCTTCTATAAGCCACAACGTTGCCTGCAATCACGATCGGGATAACAAAGTACAGACCGATGCACAGAGCCAGATAGCCAAGAAAGATGAGTGCGAAGTTCACGACAATGAGCCCCGCGACGCCGCCCATGTTCGCCCAGACGGCTCGGGCGCTCGTCTTCATGGCGTCTATGGCACCGAGCCGGCGGTCGACCAGCAGCGGAAACGTAAAGGTCAGCAGAGTGTGGAAACAGACCATCGCGATGAGAACGATCAGATCGATCACACCAACAACGATCAGCGCCCCGATCATGCCTTCGCCCCCGGCCTGGCCTCCGCCGATGATCGCCACGATGAAGGTAAAGTACACGAATATGTAATAGACGATCGCAGGCACGATCATCACCAGGATAGCTACGAGACCGGGACCGAAAAAGTCCATGCCTTTCCAGAGATCGTCGAACGCCACCGGCTTGCCGTCTACAGCCTTCAAGTACGCGATCATGATCCCGCAGATCATCGCGCCGGCGAGGATGTACATCGTGAAGCCGCCTATGATGCCTCCGACCAGACCGATGGCAAATAGAAGCCAGTAGTCGTTCTTGATCAGCTCAAAGCCTTCTTTGACGCACTCGACGGGGTTTATAACGCCTGTTCGGAATTCTAGGTTTGTCATATAAATTTTCGCGCTTTGTGATTTCGAGTCTTTCTATTTGCGATTTTCGATTTTCGATCTCTTTTGAGGTTTTCTCTGCAACGACAAACCAGTTCCTGGAGAGTCGAGTTCTTATCAGAGCTGAGGCGATGCCCGCGAACGAGATCGAAAATCGCAAATCGAAAATCGCACTAGACTCGGTAAATCTTGTCCGCGTACTCGCGAACCATTCGGTCGCTTGAGAATTTGGGTGTCAAGGTCGCGATCGAGTTTTTCATTCTCTCGATCCATTGGGCTGGCAAGCCGGAAGCGTCCTTATCATAAAACGCGGGAATGATCTCGTTTTCCAGCGTTGCATAGAGCGACGCGGCGTCTTCGGCGTCAGCCGTCGCATCGTCCTCGTCGTCGCTTAGGCCACCGATCGCGAAGCCATTGATACCGTTATAGCCTTCGAGCCACCAGCCGTCGAGCACGGAAAAATTCAAGACGCCGTTCATCGCGGCCTTCATTCCGCTGGTCCCGCTCGCCTCGAGTGGTCGTCGAGGGACGTTCATCCAGACATCCACACCCTGGACGAGGTAGCGTGCGATCTCCTGATCATAGTCCTCGATGAAAACGGCCCGACGCTGCCAGTTCGAGTCATGATTGATACTCATCAACTGCTGAAGTATCTGCTTTGCGGTCCTGTCCTGTGGGTGGGCCTTGCCGGCGAAAACGAATTGCACCGGACGATCAGTATTATCCACCAGCCCCAGAAGACGCTCCAGATCCGTCAGCAGAAGGTTCCAGCGTTTATACGCAGCCACCCGCCGAGCAAAGCCGATTGTCAGAACGTCGGGCGACAAAAGATCTTGTGTATCGACATGCTCGTGGATAGTGTCGCGTCCACCGATCTCCTTTGAGCTTGTTCGCCAGCGAATGAACTCTATCAAAAGGTTCTTCAGGCCTAGATGTGTCTGCCAGCGGGTGCGATCCAGGTAGGCACGTGCACACCGTTCGTGACATGTCCGATCGGAACATCGACTGCTTCAGTGTTCTCCGAGAACATCCGCCGCCAGAGATTTCGCGAAACCTCGCCGTGCTTCTCGCTTACGCCATTCGCCGAGCGGCACATGCGAAGTGCGAAAGGCGTCATCCCGAACGGCTCATCGTCGGCGCCGCTATCGATGCGCCCCAGGTCGAAAAAGCGATCCTCCGAGATCCTTAGGCTCGCGATAAAGTTAGCATCGAAGCAATCACGAAGCTCGGTCGTCGAGAACGCGTCGTTTCCCGCTGCAACAGGTGTGTGCGTAGTGAATACGCATTTGGCGCGAACT
>CAMLKY010000369.1 GCA_946480545.1 uncultured Acidobacteriota bacterium | reverse complement strand
ACGCCGCGCAGACTCCTGAGCCCGAACCATCCGCGTCGCCACAGCCTTCGCCAAGTGTGTCACCATCACCAACACCCGCGAGGGCGCCTTCGCCGACTCCGTTGCCCGGCGCGCAGAATTTTCATCAATGGGGATCTGTTACGGTCTTCAACGGATTGCCATCCGACAGCGTCCGTGCGATCGCACAGACGCCCGACGGCGTGATGTGGTTTGGCACCGACCATGGCCTTGCGAGATTTGACGGGCGTCGCGTGCAGAACCTTTCACCCGCGGGGTCGGAGACAAACGGTATACTCGCTCTTTTCGTTAGCCGCGAAGGTGAATTGTGGATCGGTACGCGAGCCGGGGCCTTCGTCTACACGGGTGGTCAATTTCACGTCATCGGCGGTACGACGGATTACGGGATCACGAGCATTCTGGACGCAGGCGAAGAGTTTGTGCTCGGCACCGACGCGGGCGTCGTTCTAGTGTGTCCCTTCTTTGACTCGGAATCGCGCGAAGTCCCGTTGGACCGGCTTCTGGCAGAAGCTCATCCGGATGTGATCAAGGCGGGCGACGGCTCTGTGGTCGGCGTGAGCGACCTGATCTTACGCGACGGCCGGATTCTCGTAGCTACTTCTGGACGTGGCGTCCTGGAGCTTTTCGATGGCTTGATCGATTCGCAGATCAAGTCACGCATGCCGCTGGTTCACGCCATGGCTCGATCATCCGACAATCGCCTGTGGCTAGGCACCGAGGCTGCGAAAGGAGCCAGTGGAGTTTACGTAGCAGAGGAAGGTGGACAGCCGGTTCGCGTCGGGGCGCCGACTGCCGACGTCTTCGCCCTGGAAGCGAACGATGCCGGAGTCTGGGCAGGCACAGAACGCTACGGTCTCTTCCATTTCGTCGACAACAAACTCAAAAAGAACTACACGTTCGAGAACACGTCGGGCGGGCTGCGATCGAACACCATCTTCACGATCTTCACAGATCGCGAGGGCGTGGTCTGGATCGGGACCAACCGCGGAGTGAGCCGGTATGACCATCTCGGCGCTTCGCAACAGACTGTTTCTGATATCCCGAACAGTAACTTCGTTCGAACACTGTGGTGGAACGGCCGTGCATTGTACGCCGGCTCAAACAGAGGTTTTTTTAGCTTTGATCACAAGGACAAAGCGTGGACAAAGGTACCCGCGCTTCAGGACCGTGTAGTTTATGACATCGGCCTGAACGACCAGGGCATTCTTGTCGGAACGGCATCAGGGACGTTCGATTATCGAGGACGCCTTATCGCTGCCGGCGATACGCGAAGCGTCGAGTACTTCGGCAACAGAGCATACGCTGCAATTGTCGGTCGCGGCGTTGTCGATATATCGAGCCCGCGGCAGGAAGTCGTGTTCGCCGATGAGATGGTTACCGCGCTTCTTGCAGCGACAGATCGTCTCTGGATCGGAACCGACGGCCGCGGCCTTTTCAGCTTCGATGGGAAGGCGACGAAAGCCGAATTTGGTCCTGACGTGCTGAAGTCGGGTGCGATCTGGAACATGAGCGCGGACCTCGACGGAAGTATTTTGATCGCCGGCCAACATGGTGTGTTCCGCATCGCCAAGGGCGAGGTCGAAAAGGTCATCGAGGTCGAAGATGTTCGTGACGTCTACATTGATCGTTCCGATCACTGGGTTGAAACACCGTCCGAGGTCTGGGCGGCGACAACAACTCGCGGTCTTGTTCATGAATACGCCGTTCTTGGTGAACGGGTCGCCATCCGAAAAGGCCTTCGCCATCGCGCCGCTTCGGGAACTGGCTACCCCAGCAGAAGACGGCCGCTTGAAGATGGGCGGCGGCTTGCTCGTCGGGACGAATCGCGGAGTCGTCGCCTACGGTCCCGGAACAGTCGAACCCAAACTCATTCCCGTTCGCATAATCAGTCAGCGAGTGCATGACATTGCGGATGCCAAATCTAAGATCGAGCTCGAGTATCCGCAGAACTCATTGCTTGTCGAAGTCGCTGGGCAAAGCAGCCGAACATTCCCCGAGGAGTTTCAATACGCTTTTGTCCTTAAGAACGGAAAGGGTGAGGAAGTCGCACGGCAGTTGTCGAACGATCCGCAATACGCACCCGCGGATCTGAAGCCCGGTGAATACATGATCGAAGCGATCGCGTTCAATCGTGATCTGCTCGCATCGGATCCTCTTACGATCTCGTTCTCGATCGGCAAAGCTCCGTTCCCGTGGGTGGCCAGCGCGCTCGGAGCGCTCCTCGTCATCGCGCTGATCGGTCTTATTTGGGCGATAGTTGAGCACCGGCGGATCGTTGTTCGAAATCGTGAGCTTGCCGCCGCACGTCTCGATCTCGCGAACGAAGCAGAGCGCGAACGACGGCGGATCGCTCGCGATCTGCACGATCAGACACTGGCCGACTTGCGAAACCTGATGATCAGGAACGACAAGATGGCCGGCGGAAGTCCTGAGTTCAGAAATGAGATCGAAGCGGTTTCGACCGAGATCCGGCGCATCTGTGAGGACCTCAGTCCATCGGTGCTGGAAAATGTCGGTCTCGTCGCGGCGCTCGAGTTCCTACTCGATCAAACGGTCGTGACACGCCGGTTCAGCGCGGATGACGACGTCGAGGAACGGCTGGACTTTCCCTTCAATGTGCAGCTACAGATCTATCGCATCGCACAAGAGGTGCTTACGAATATCGCTCGGCACTCGGATGCGGACATGATCGAGATGAATGTGCAGGCGACCGATGCCGGTGTTTTTGTGATGACGATCAGCGACAACGGAAGATCGTTTCAGCCGAACGGATCGCAGGTTAAAGGCCGCGGCATCTCGAATATCAGATCCAGAGCGAACCTGATCAACGCGAAGGTGAGCTGGAAGCGATCAAAGAGCGGCAACGTATTTTCGCTCCACGCCGGATCGACGAATGGCGATCGCTAGCGGAGATCGTGTCGCGGAGTGACACGTTCCCGGATGGTGCGAAACACGACGAAAGGAAGGACGAACGTAAGCGGGACTGTGAGGACAACAATGGCATGTTCCCAAAACCCGGGTTTGAAGTACTCGCCTCGGAGCACTGGGATCCCTAGCGTCACTGCGTAGTAGATCGCGAGTAAAAATTTGTACCGCCGTGCGATCGCATCGCTTAGATTTCCCGTCGCCCGCTCGCTGATCAGGAAAAGCGCCAGCAGAGATCCGAAATACACGACGATGCCTTCGACGCGATGCACGTCGTCGAAGCTTAACCCGTAGACGGGATACTCAAAACCCTGGAGGATCATCGCGCCGACGATCCGGATAGAGTTCGCCACGATCGTCGCGAAATACGCGGCGACTAATGCAAGCCCGACGCTTGTCCAGCTCCCATCGCTCTTACGCCAGAACTTTCCGACTGCGAGCATCACGTATGCAATGATGAGAAAGTTAACACCCGAGCACGACGCCGCGATCAGAAAAGTATTGTCGGCGCTCATGTAGCCGGCTTGCGATTCGAAAGTGAAGTCGGTGCCCGTAACCAGCTCGACCGCGAACGCTGTCGGTGCGAGGATCCATCGGAGGTCGTTAACGCTGGCGACCGAGTAGTGATAT
>CAMLKY010000368.1 GCA_946480545.1 uncultured Acidobacteriota bacterium | reverse complement strand
ACACGGCGAGCGTTTACCCAGCCTTTCGGCGGACGCTTTGATCGCATGTGTTTAGGCTGGAAAGGGTCTCGCATTTCCAAAACAAGGGGGTTCAGCGAGTTTAGTGAGGTTTTAGAATTCGGCAGTTGCCCTGTAAAATTCTAACGAGTTTAGCTTACCGATGTCCATTAGATTCTCGGCGGTTGATTTTCGATTTTCGATTTGCGATTTGCGGTCGCTTTCCGATTCGGCCGACTCGCGCGAAGACCGGACCGTCGATCTGCCAGGTTTTTCTTATCGAAAGTCGTGGGTTTCCGCGAGATCGCAAATCGAAAATCGAAAATCGCAAATCACATGAGGGTTCTCGTAACAGGAGGTTCGGGCTACCTCGGCACGCATGTCCGGCGCTTTTTTGAGGCGGACGACTTCTCGAGGAGCTCCGGCTTCGACGTGCTCCGCGGCGGCGATGCAATGACCGCTGCCGATTACGACGTCGTCATCCACCTCGCTGCAAAGCTCGACAAATCACCGGACGCAGCAGAAGAGGTGTTCCTCACGAACGTCGAGGGAACCGTCAATCTTCTGAAGAACGTCCGCCGCGACGCAGTCTTCATCTTCGCATCGACAAAGGATGTCTACGGACGGTTCGCCGACAACTTCGCAGAAGTTCCCGAGAGTTGCCAGACGCTTTATGCGGGCCAGAGCCCGCTCGAATGGTCAAAGCTGATAGCCGAACGGTACGTGGAATTCTACGCCCACCGGAACAAATTTCGTTCGTGCATCCTTCGCATGTCGACGGTCTACGCTCCGAAGACCGAAGGCACAACGCCGAACTTTGTCGGTGCGTACGTGGATGCCGTGAATTTTGGCGAGAGCATACGTCTCCCGGCAGCGGGCCGCGCAAGACGCGATCTTCTCCACATCGATGATTTCAGCGCCGCGTGTCGCGCGTTCATCGACTCGGTGATCGGGCACGGGCTGTACAACATCGGCGGCGGGTATTCGAACTCGGCGACGCTGAGGCAGCTCGTAGAAAAACTTGAGCAGGCATCGGGTCTGCAGGCGGTGATCGACGAAGAGAATCCGCTACCCGATCCGGTCCCGATGAACTATGTATCGGACTTATCCACGATCATGCAAGAGTTGGATTGGGCGCCAAAGATCGGGATCGAGGAAGGCCTGAAGACATTGTTTGGCAAATGACCGCTTTCTCTTCTTTGCGTCTTAGCGACTTTGCGGGAAAACCACGTGCTGACGGCCTCAGGACTTAGTCCTCCCGCAAAGTCGCGAAGACGCAAAGAGGAATTCAGTAAATGAACATTCTCATTCGCGGAACAAATTGGATCGGTGACGCGGTGATGACGATCCCGGCGATCAGACATCTGCGACGATCGTTTCCCGAATCGCGATTCACGCTGCTTGCTCCTGAATCGGGGCTCGGATTGTTCCGCGACGGCGAATTGTTCGACGACCTTATTTCGGCCGGCTCCTTTATCGAGCAGATCAATGAGATAAAACGACGCAGGTTCGATCTCGCCGTTGTTTTCACAAATTCTTTCAAGCCCGCACTCATCACGCGTCTCGGTGGTGCGAAACGTCGCTTCGGATATGCATCACAGAACCGGAGCTTTCTGCTCACCGACGCGCTGGAGGTTCCATCGTGGAAAGACGAGCGTCACGAGGTTTACTACTACCTTCACCTCGCAAATGCGGTCGCGCAGGCGTTGGGTGAGGAACCGGAATCCGACACTCCACAAATTACGATCACTGTGAATGCCGCAGACACGGAACGTGCCCGCCAGCTCTTCGTGTCCGAAGGAATGCGTCCGGGGAGACCGCTCATCGGACTCGCACCCGGCTCAACCAACTCACGCGCGAAGCGCTGGACACCGTCTGGATTTGCTCGCTTGAACGACCTTCTGCAAAACGAATTAGGTGCGAACGTAGTGCTTCTCGGATCTGCGGCCGATCGCGAAGCATCGCAGCAAGTTCTCGCGCTCTCCACGCGGAAGCCCTTCGATCTCACCGGCAGGACCGACATAGCCCTAGCGGCTGCTGTTCTCTCCGAACTCGACCTATTAATATCGAACGACATGGGACTCGCGCATCTCGCCCCGGCAGTAGGGACCAGGACGATGGTGATATTCGGACCGACGAATCAGGTGACGACCCGCCCCTTCTCCGACATCGCAACCGTGATCTCGGCAAATGTGGAATGCTCGCCGTGCATGCTTCGTGACTGCCCGATAGATCATCGATGTATGACGCGGATCTCGGCCGAATCAGTTTTCGAAAGTGCGAGGATCATCCTTCATGATAAGTAGCGTAAGTGATCCCAAACCGGCGGCTTTCATCGATCGAGACGGAACGTTGATCGAGGAAGTCAATTACCTTTCCCGTATCGAAGACCTTCGGCTCTTCTCGTTCACGTATGAAGCGGTAGAACGTCTCAAGACTGCTGGCTTCCTGATCATTATCGTGACGAATCAATCGGGGATCGGGCGAGGGATCTTCGACGAGGCGGCGATGCACGAGATCCATGATGAGATCCAGCTTCGGCTCGATGGAATGGTCGATGCGTTTTATCACTGCCCGCACCTTCCCTGCGATGGATGCGCCTGCCGCAAGCCAAAGCTAGGGATGATCCGCGCGGCGGAATCGGAATTCGCCATCGATATTTCGCGGTCGTGGATGATCGGGGATAAGAAGCTGGACGTCGAGACAGGCCGAAGCGCGGGAACCCGAACAGCTATGGTAATGACGGGCTATGGGCGCAGCCACTCTGGCGATCTGGACTTTAAGCCTGATGTGCTTGCCGACGATCTTCTCGCTGCCGTGCGGGAAGCACTACGGTAAACTCACTGCCGCGATTCAAGCCCTCGCTAGAGACGGCCACCGACCCGCCGTGCATTTCAACCAAATGACGCACGATCGCTAATCCGAGGCCGAGCCCGCCATTTCGTTTTGCGGACGATGTGTCCTGGTGAAACCGTTCAAAGACCAACGGCAGGAATTCGCTGCTGATGCCGATGCCGTTGTCCTTGATGCTTATCTCCAGGCCGCGATCCTCTGCCGCCACCGACACATCGATCTCGCCTCCATCCTGGGTAAACTTCACCGCGTTCGTAAGCAGATTCGAAAACACCTGAAGCAGCCGGCCGCGGTCGCCTTCAACGACTAGATGCCTCGAGCGTTCATCCGTATTCTGAGTTATCCGGATCTGCTTTGCCTGAGCCGCCGGCCGAACGATCTCGATCGCATCGTGAAGCAACTCGCCCGCATCGATCTCATTCAACTCGAGAACAAGCTTGCCCGAGATTATCCGCGCAACGTCGAGCAGGTCTTCGATCAAGCGGTTTTGGGTTTCGGAATTCTTGATGATCGTCCCGAGCGCCTTTTCGATCTGTTTATCGTCGAGGTCACCGGACTTGAGCATCCTGGCCCAACCGAGGATGGAATTCAGGGGCGTCTTCAACTCGTGAGAAACGGTCGCCATGAATTCATCGCGGAGACGCGTTGCGATCTCGGCTTCGTGGCGTGCGTTCTGCTCATTCTTCAAAAGCGTCTCGCGCTCGGTCGCGATCTTTCGAAGCGCTTCA
>CAMLKY010000367.1 GCA_946480545.1 uncultured Acidobacteriota bacterium | reverse complement strand
ATTAAGACAGGCGCTTTCGCACGCGATTGACCGCGAGCCTTTCTGCCGGAAAGTAATGCTCGAAACGCGCGTTCCGGCGTATTCGATGCTGCCGCCGGATTTTCGGGGATGTCCTTCGCAACGATCTTTACCGTGTAACGGCCATCGGCTAGCGATTGTCCGTCGAGCGAAAAGAAATTCTGGTCGATGTTCTCACGCAACAATTTGTAACTCGCTTCGCCCGATTCCTTGTACAAGATGTCGTAAACAAGCTTGTCCCCGTTCCGGTCCTCCGCGGTCCATTGGAACGAACGAGCACCCCGGAGGTAAACGCGCCTCGGCGGCACATTGGCCTGGGGTATTCCGAATGCCGCGGGATCGAGACCCGAAAGCTCGATGTTTGGGTCGATCTGGACTGGAGGATTCGCGACGAATCCCACATTCGTCGGCAAGATCGAGATCGAAAGGACCTCTGGTGCAATGTTGCGGGCCAGATACGACACGCTCACCTCGTTCAAAGTCGTGTTCGCCCCTGCACGCAGCAGCGCTCGCCACTGCAGATAACGAGCTTTGGGACTCGCGACCTGGCCGTTATTTGCACCGGTCCATGCGCTCCAGGTCTCATCGGCCTTTTCAGTGTTCCCACTACGAGTTTGGATCTGAACGTTGCCACTCGACTGCCACCAAATGCGTCCCCAGGTCGCGGTCGTTTTTGCATCGAGCACGGCCGATTCATAACTGCCTTCAGCCACAGAATCGGCGCCGATCTTGAATAGGCGCCCCTGGTTGCTGGACGTCGCGTAGAGATTCGAGCCCTGACTCCGGATGGTCGATATCTGGTTCGTGTCAGATTGCAGGACAAGTGTCTCGCGGCCCGTGTTCGTGATGTTATAGATCCGCCCCTTCTCCGAAGTGCCGAGAAGAATGCCCGAACCTGTTTGATGAGCATAGATCGAGAACCCGGTTACCGAGGTAGAGGCCCATAGAATGTCACTGCTTCCATCCGGAAGGATCCGGTAGACGGCCGACTTCGCACCCGTCAGATCGTAACGGCTTTTTTCTGGTGTCGGCTGCGCGGCAGGATTGGGCCGATCTGCCGATACGACTTTTGATTCGGGCGTCGCCGCAGGTGCGGGCGAAGACGTGGGCGTCGCAACCGATGCCGATTCGCCGAGCGCGAGCACATAAACCGAGCCGTCGGGGCCGACCGTGAGCTCATGGATCTCGCGCAGTGGGGAATCAAGGAGCCCGAACGGTTTCCCGTCGGCTCCGAAACGCATCACGATCCCGTTCGAATCGGTTCCGGCGTATAGATTCCCCTGCCGGTCAGCGGCGAGTGCGATGATGTGCGTTTCACTAGTGTCGAATAGAAGCGACGCCTCAGGAGTCGCCCCGGCCGCCCGTACACGGTAGATCTTTCCCGCCTCACCTGTTCCAACGCCGAGGCTACCGTCAGCAAACACGGCGAGCGACCAGATGTATTTTTCTTTCGGCTCGAAATACACGTCAGCTTTTCCGGATGCGTCGATGCGATAGACTTTGCCGTCCGGCGACGTCGAAGCGAACAACTCGCCGCCGCGCCCGATCGCTAGCGCGGTAACGTTCAGCTCTGCCAGATCGGTAAACAGGGCTCCCGCTCCGCCGGCCGTGACCTTGTAGATCCGCCCATCGCTCCCGGTTCCGAGAAATACGTTTCCTGCGGCGTCGATCACGCTCGACCAGATGTACGGCTGTTCGGTCTTGTAGATCTCGGTGAGCTTCGGTGCAAGCGTGATCGCACCATTGGCATCGATCGACACCCCGCGCGAGTCGCCTTTCAAAACATCGGCCCGCGACCCAACCGTCCAGACCGACGGTTCGGCAGCGAACACAGGAAGAGAAACGAGAATGATTGCGAGAAGGAAAACAATGATCTTCATGAAAGTAAGAGTGCCGGCCAAGATATAAGCATAATTTGATTGCGAACGCGAAGTCGAATGGGTTGAAGGGGAAGGATTCAGGATGCGTCTTGTCGCCGAAGGCGACGAAGCAATAAACCTTGGGTGGCCGGGGACGTATTCGCTCTCTAAAGGCGAGCAGCTACACAGGGTTTCACTCGCTTTGCTCGTTCAACCCTAGGCATTATTGGTCTGTCGCCATCGCGACCCAAGAACGGCCTATAGCGAATTCCGCCTCCTTCTACCTATCCACCTTCGCTGCTAGGCGCTTCTTGCTTGATAGACGGTCCATGACCGGCATGGCTTCGTGGCCTTCGAGGAAGAGGACGGCGTCGCGGAGCTCGTCGGCGTCGCCGGTGATGAGGCGGGCGCTTCGCTCGCGGGTCAAATAGGCCCATGCCCATTCGGCGATAACGTACAGGCGGTTGCGGAATCCGATCAGGAAAAATACGTGCAGGCAGAGCCACATCATCCACGCGATCCAGCCCGTGAACCGCCAGCCGCGCAGATCCGCGATCGCCTTGTTTCGCCCGATGGTTGCCATCGAGCCTTTGTCGTTGTAGCGAAAGATCTCTCGAGCCTTCCCATCAAGCTCTCGCAGGATGTTTTTCGCCGTATGATTTCCCATCTGCATGGCGGCGGGACTTACACCGGGAACAGGCTGACCGTTCTCCTGCTTTATGGAAGCCATGTCGCCGATGATGAAAATGTTCGGGTGATCCGCGAGCGAAAGGTCAGGCTCGACGAACACTCGTCCGGCTTTATCCGTTTCGACGCCCAGCGCCTGACCGAGGGGTGATGCCGCTACGCCGGTCGCCCAAAGAGCGACGTCACACTCGATCCATTCTTCGCCCACCTTCACGCGTCCCGGCTCGATCTCGGTCACGAAACTGTTCAATCGGACTTCCACACCGAGATCTTCAAGCTGCTCTTTTGCACTGATCGACAGTTCCGGAGTAAACGTGCCCAGGACACGGTCCGAGCCTTCAAACAGCATGACACGCGCTTTGGTGGTGTCGACTGCCTTGAAGTCTTTGGCAAGCGCCTGACGCGCGATGTCGGCTATCGCCCCGGCCAACTCCACGCCGGTGGGCCCGCCTCCGACGATCACGAAATTCAGCGGGTCGTGAGTGCCGGTCAGATAGGCCGCCCGCTCGGCAAGCTCGAATGCGAGCAGCACGCGCCGGCGGATCTCCACCGCGTCTTCGATAGTCTTGAGCCCGGGCGCCGATGTCTCCCACTCATCGTGTCCGAAGTAAGCGTGACGAGCGCCCGCGGCGACGATCAGATAATCAAACTGAACCTTGTCCCCGTTTTCGAGCTCGACGGTTTTATTTTCCTTATCAAAGCCAATCACCTCGCCCATGATCACTTCGACGTTCTTTGCATAGTGGAGAATACGCCGGATCGGCGAAGCTATCTCACCCGGGCTCAGCACGGCCGTAGCTACTTGATAGAGAAGTGGCTGAAACACGTGATGGTTCTTTCGATCGATAAGCGCGACTTCGACAGGCTTTCCGGCGAGGGCTTTTGCCGCCCACAGTCCGCCGAAGCCTCCGCCGACGGCACCGCTGAAGGCGACGCCGCCGAAGGTGGGCGGCGGCTGGGGCTGGCCGGCCGGCTTGGCGGCGGCGGCCTTTTCGTACAATTCCGGATGTTCGGCGCGAC
>CAMLKY010000366.1 GCA_946480545.1 uncultured Acidobacteriota bacterium | reverse complement strand
GGCGTACAGTCTTAGTCCGAGCGAGATCATAAGCATCGATAGGCCGATCCAGATAACGACCCAGAAGATTCCGGGGATGCCCGTCGCCATCGCCATGTTCGCGGCGTCAGTATGCATGTCCGAGCCGACAAGCGGTGCGTTCACGAAGAAGACGTTCTTCAGATCGAGAATCGCATTGAGCAAACACTGCACGGCAAGGAAAGCAACAGCGAAGTTCGCAACCCGAAGGTTCGCATAGAGGCCGAGCCCGACGAGTGCGGCAGCCAGCAGGGCTCCCGCGATCACCGTGAAGACAATGCTCGAGAATGCCGCGTTCAATGAAAGAAAATTGAAGATCGGGCTCACGATCGTGAATACGAGTGTGACGAATGCGACGAACAGTCCGAGAGCGGTCAGGATCTTGTGCGGCGATACCGATCGGCGAATCAAAAAGAGCATGATCACACCGAAAGCCGTCGTGCCAAGATACCCGGCGCTGGATGTGAGGAGCGTCCCGATAGTGCCGCTCGGTGCCGAGTAGACCACGCCGCTGCCATCCATAGAGATCGTCAGGCTCTGCACCGAACCGCCGGTCAATACCGCCACGATCGCGTGGCTGCTTTCATGAATGAACGTCACGAACAACCTGATCGGGTAGACCAGAAAATCTCCGAACGGAATCACCCACCACAGGACAACGGTCACAAGGCTGGCAATCAGCAAAAGCAGCAACTGAGGCTTGGCATCTTCGGCAATTCTGTGTCGCATAGTCTTGGATCAACTCCTTCTCTGGCTTTACGTTCGATAATACAGCAAAGTTCGCATGACGGTAAGGTTTTGATGTCGGGGAACCGTTGTACGGTTGCGGTCCTTATTTGGGTCCTCGCGGGAGAACATCGAGGTGCGGTTCAGGTGACCTAATGACCATAAGCGGTTCTCTCGCAAAGTCGCAGCGCCGTGAAGAAAACCAATCTGAATCTCAAATTTCAAATCTGAATTTCAGACATTCTCGCGCTGGTAATCCTCTTTCCCGCCCGTCTTGCTTTCGAGTCGCAGATCCGTGATCTCGATATCCTTCTGCACCGCCTTGCACATGTCGTATATGGTCAACGCCGCCACGGAAGCAGCCATGAGAGCTTCCATTTCGACGCCCGTCTTTGCGTCAGTCAGTGCTTCGGCTTCGACGCGGACACCGTGCTCGATAAGCTCGGCCGTGACGTTCACTTTCGAAAGATCTATCTGGTGGCAGAGCGGTATCAGCTCCGGTGTTTTCTTGGCCGCCATTATGCCCGCGATCCGTGCGATCTCCAGCGGATTGCCTTTCGGGTTCGCTCCGTCGCGGAGCAGGGTCAGGGTCGTGGCAGAAAGCCTCACCGTGCACGAGGCCACCGCCCGTCGTGTCGATACCTCTTTACCGGACACGTCTACCATCTTCACATTCCCGCGTTCGTCATAGTGCGACAGCTTGGTCATAATTTCCTGGCCTTGAATATCAATGTGTTGCCGCCGAGCAGGACCTCGTTCGAGTTTAGCTCATCGCTCCAGCGTTCCCGCCGTTTCGGTTCAGACGAGAATCTCGATGCGAGGCGGATAAGCGCCGCCAGCGGATAAAGCATCCACGAGTTTCTCTTTTTCCGATCGAAGAAGACACCGTCGAGTGTGAATCCGTTCTTCTCAAGAAGGTATCGGGCCTCAGAATATCCGATCGGGTTTACGTGGAGCGCGACTTCCTCCTTGCCGCCGTACTCAGCCGAGATCCCGTCGCGAAACTCTTTTGAAAGCGGCTTGAAGTGAGAGGTATAACCACTAAATAGCCATTTCAACCGTTCTTCGACGTTCATGATATTCGGAACCGAGACGACAAGCGTTCCATTCGGCATCAATAGACGAGCGAACTCGCGTATTGCGTTCGCAGGATTTTCGATGTGCTCGAGACCCTCGATGCAAACTATCGTATCGAAACTTGAATCTTCATAAGGAAGCCGCTCGTCGAGATCGCCGGCTTTGATCTCGATATCATCCACCGCGAAGATCTCGGGATAGAGATCACAGCCATGTACTTCGAACCCGAGATCCCTAAGTCGCACAGCGAGTGCTCCGTAACCCGCGGGTACATCGAGCAGCCGGCCGCGCGATTCATCACGCAGGATCTTTTCGACGGTCTCATGAGCGCCCTCGCGGGCCATGGCTGTTGGTGCTTCCATTCTCACACGTAGAGGATCGACGCGACGCTGCCGGCCGGTAGCGTTCGCCCGCTCGGAACAAAGACGAGCGCATCGGTACGAGCAAAACCCACGAAATCGGATGAGCCATGCCATCGCAGCGGCGTCGCAGTCAGCCGACCATCCGCGTCGGTATCGAGCATCGCCGGCAGATACGTATCACGCTCTTTCGCGGCCTTCGCATCGGCCTTGAGAACGGCGTGTCCGGAGCGTAGATCGGTGTGCAACGCACCCTGCATCTTCATGATCGCCGGCCTTACGAAAAGATAGAACGTGACTGCCGCAGACACGGGATTGCCGGGGAGTCCGAAAACGAATGAGTCGCCCAGCTTAGCGAATACAGTGGGCTTACCGGGACGGAGCCGGACCTTCTCAAAGAATAGTTCCGCACCAAGCTCGCGCAGCGCGGCCTTTGTCAGATCATACTTTCCGACCGAGACCCCACCCGTCATGACAATGATCTCCGCCGCACGTGCTTTCCCGATCGCGTGTTTAAGTTTTGGAAGATCGTCGCCTATTCGCGGAAAGATCCTGGTCGTCGCACCGGCCTGTTCACATAGCGCCCGCAGCATTATCGAGTTCGAATTCCGGATCTGGTCGACACCGGGTTTCTGACCGATCGCAACGATCTCGCTTCCGGTAGCCAGTATCGAGACATTCGGGCGACGGAAAACTTTGACCGAGGCGTAACCGAATGCAGCAAGCGTCGCGATCGTCTTTTCGTTAACGATCTCTCCCGGCCCAAACAGCTTTCCACCCTTTCGAATTTCCGCGGCCCTTTTGACGATATAACGGCCGACATCGGTCGGTTCGTTTATGACCACGCTTGACCCGTTCTCCCGTGTAAGTTCGAGCTTTTGAATTGAATCGGCGCCGGCCGGGACTCTAGCACCCGTCATTATCCGTACCGCTTGCCCCCGTCGAAGCCTCTCGTGCCAACCCTTGCCGGCCGCCGATTCGCCGGCGATCTCAAGAGTTACCGGTGCGTCCCACGTATCACTGGCCCGCACCGCATACCCGTCCATCTGTGAACGATCAAACGGCGGCATGTCTGTATCGGCAACGATATCCTCGCCGAGAACACGCCCGACAGCACGATCGATACGGACGGTCTCGGCATCGAGACTGTCGACACGCCGCTTTACGATATTGATCGCTTTAGAAACCGGAATCATTATCGAGACACTTTACGGGTTTGTGGGACGGGACTGCGGGATTCTTCCAAACTTGAGATCTAAAACGAAGGCTAAAACTCGAAGACCAACGCTCAATTTCAAATTTGAAACTTGAAATCTGAAAACCCAAACGCAAACCAAAATCCAAAACCCAAAATCCAAAATCCAAAATCCAAAATCCAAACCCACTCTTACTTGATCAAATAAAACTCCGTCTGCCGGGGGCG
>CAMLKY010000365.1 GCA_946480545.1 uncultured Acidobacteriota bacterium | reverse complement strand
CGCCGCGGCGCGATCTCGCGTGTGCATACCGGCTGTGTGGCCCATGCCGCCAAACTGCAGGATCTCGTAACAGCGGTCGGCTCCCTGCTCTACGCCATCGACGACAAAGAACGCCAGCGTGGGCGACAGCTTTTCTATCGACCAAGGAAAGTCGCGACCGACGCCACCGCAGTCGGCGAGCAGACATCGTGTGCCCGACGGGATACTTATGCCCGCCAGGTTCGCGATATACTCCGCAGATTTGCCAACGATGCCCGAGTTCAATGTCCGCTGCGGAGTCAACAGCACTTTCGCGACGGCATCGGCCTCACCGGAATTCAGGAAATGTCCGCCCTGCTGCTTGAACTGTTCGCGGATCTCCGCTTCGAGCGGTGCATCTACGACAACCGACTGCTCCGAAGCGCAGATGGTCCCGTTATCGAAGCATGTTCCGGTGAGGATATCACTGACCGCCTTTGCCGGGTCCGCCGTGCGCTCGACAAACACGGGAACATTTCCAGGGCCGACTCCGAACGCGGGCTTACCAGACGAGTAGGCAGCCCGCACCAAACCAATTCCGCCTGTCGCGAGGATGACGGCGGTACGCTTGTGCTGCATCAACGTCTCTGTCGCCTCGATGGTACTGTTCTCGATGCAGTAGATGGCCTCGGCCGGGAGGCCGTTGGCAACACCGGCTTCGCGCATCACACGCGTCGTCTCGGCGATGCACCGCGCCGCAGACGGGTGCGGTGAAAGGACGATCGTATTCCTCGACTTGATGGCGATAATGATCTTGAAGATCGCTGTAGAGGTCGGATTAGTGGATGGAATGATAGCGGCGACTACCCCACGCGGACTTGCGATCTCGACAACGCTGTCAGTCTCGGAAACGACGCCTACGGTCTTCATCCCGCGAAAGTAGTTCCAGACATCCTCGGCTGCGAACCGGTTCTTTTCACGCTTGTCGTCGGCTTTCCCAAAGCCCGTCTCTTCGTGCGCGAGCAGACCGAGCCTCGCCGACTCAGAAAGCGCAACCGCCGCCATCGACTCGCAGATCTGATCTATCTTCGCCTGGTCGAACCGCGCAACAGCTTGAAAGGCACGGTGAGCAGCTTCTACCGCATCCCGTGCCTCTTGCTGTGCTACTAGATCCTTATCGCCCATCTACTTCGATTTGCGACGCGGGAAGTTTAATACGCGGAGACGCGGCGATCCTGCCTTCGACTCTCCGCGTTCCGTATCACCGCGTCTTCGATTTATTCCCCTGTATCGCGGTTCCGCCCGCTGCAGGCTCGCCTGCGCCGAGTTGTCTTCCGCCGCCGCCCTGAAGGGATTTCTCGTCAGGACTCAACCCGACCTTTCCTCCCCTGGGCAGAACACGTTCCACCTCGGTGTGCGGCCTCGGAATAACGTGTACACTGATCAGCTCGCCAACGCGACGTGCGGCGGCTGCACCGGCATCGGTCGCCGCTTTTACGGCACCTACATCGCCGCGGACGAAGATCGTAACGTATCCCGCTCCGATGTACTCCTTGCCGATCAGTTGAACATTCGCGGCCTTCACCATGGCGTCCGCTGCTTCGACCGCGCCGACGAAACCCTTGGTTTCGACCATTCCGAGTGCCTCAAGACTCATTCGTTGTTCCTCGCTTTGTTTACCGTTTGAGATTCTATAATAAGACGTGAATTAATGCCTAAAACTATCACGCCGCAGAACCATTAATCAAGCGGTAAACATTGAATGAATAGAGATTCAATTGATTGACAACCGCCGTTTAACAAAGCTATATTTCAACTTTAAGACACGGCGGTTTCACGTACACGTACCAGCAGCTTACCTCTTGGACATGTCAATTTCTTTGGGCGAAAAATTGCGACAGGCTCGCGAGGAGCGAGGTATATCCATCAGCGAGGTCGCCGAGCAAACACGAATCTCTTCGCTCTATCTCAAATCCATCGAGGACGACAATTACAAACCGCTTCCGGGCGGTATTTTTAATAAGGGCTTTGTTAAGGCCTACGCGAAATACGTGGGTGTCGATGAGCAGGAGGCACTGCAGGATTACGCTCGGCTGGTCGCCAAGAATGAAGAGATCGCGGAAGAAACACAGCCGAGGTACCGGCCTGAAGTACTGACGGATGAGGCTCGGACGGCGTCGTCCATGGTGCCGACAATCGTCTTCGCGGTGATCATTCTCGCGCTCATGACCGGCGGCATACTGTTCGTGGTCAACTACATTCAGAACCAACCGGATTCGCCCGCCGTTGCGACGAATTCTTCGAATACGACAACGAATGTTGTTTCTAACACGGGAGTGGAGCCGGCCGCGACACCTGTCGTTTCGACCGGAGAGATACGACTCGAGTTTCGAGCGTTGTCCGAGAAGGTGTCGGTGACCTCAACCGTTGACGGCACGCTCGCGTACGATGAGGTAACCCCGGAAACTCCAAAGACGTATACGGCGCAACAGGGGTTGAAGCTTCGCTACTATCGTGGATTTGCGGACAAGGTGCAGTTGACACTGAACGGCAAGCAGCTCGCCTCACCGCCCGCTCCGCCTCGGGGAAATATAGAGTTTGAGATCAACCGTGACAATGTCGCGCAGATCCTTGCGGCGGGACAGATCGGACCGGTGGTTGCGGATCAGCCCGCGGCTACTCCGGCTCCTACTTCCGCTCCTGTCGCGCCAGTGACTGCGGAAACGCCGAGTTCTTCGCCGACGAATACCGCACGGCCGCCGCAGACCCCGCCGCGACCGACGGTATCGCCGCGGACGACCCCGCGACGGTCACCGACGCCGATCATTGTGGGTCGGCCACCGGCGTCGCGGCCTTCGCCGGATTAGGAATGGTTTTGACAACAGGCAGAAACACGTGCGGTGGCAGGTATCTCTTCCCGCGGAGGAAGCACACTAGCTACGGCCCGTGTTTCTGCCCTTTTAAATATGAACATTGAGGAAATAAAAGAGGGACTGACGTTCGATGACGTACTTCTCGTCCCAGCCTATTCGGAGATCCTGCCAACGGAAGTGGACACGCGAACGAAGTTCTCGCGCGGGATCGAGTTGAACATTCCGCTCTGCTCGTCGGCGATGGACACTGTGACCGAAGCCTCGCTCGCGATAGCGCTCGCACAGCAAGGCGGCATTGGGGTGATCCATAAGAACTTTTCGATCGAGCAGCAAGCTGAAGAAGTCGACAAAGTAAAACGAAGCGAATCGGGAATGATCGTCGACCCGGTCACGATCATCGACAGTGCTCTCGTCTCGAACGCGCTCGACATAATGGGCCGGTACAAGATCAGCGGCGTGCCGGTGGTGAATGCGGAAGGGCTGCTGGTCGGGATCATTACGAATCGCGATCTGCGCTTCGAGACGCGTTTCGATATTCCGGTTTCGGAGGTAATGACCCCGCAGCCTCTCGTAACCGTTCCTGTTGGAACCACGCTCGACGAGGCAAAGATCAAGCTGCAAAAACATCGGATCGAGAAGCTGCTCGTCGTCGATGATGACGGACATCTGAAGGGTTTGATCACGGTCAAGGACATACAGAAAGCGATCCGCTTTCCGCACGCAGCAAAGGATACGCTCGGCCGGCTTAGATGCGCCGCCGCGATCGGCGCGAACGGAG
>CAMLKY010000364.1 GCA_946480545.1 uncultured Acidobacteriota bacterium | reverse complement strand
CGAATACGCCGTTGCGCGGCTACGACGAGAACGTCGCGTTCGACTACTACCTCGGCGCGGACGCCAAGGAGGTCAAGATCGAGATCCTCGACGCCGATCACGCGATCGAAGAAAGCGGGGACGTCACATCTGACGCTATAAAAGGCGAGTTCGAGCTAAAGAATGTGAGTTTCGTTTACCCGAATGGCACGCAGGCGCTTTGGAACGTCTCGATGAAGATACCTGCGCAATGTCTCGCTCAAGGTCGGCAGAGGCGAGATCATCGGCATCATCGGCGAATCGGGCTGCGGAAAATCAACCCTGATCAATCTTTTATGCAAATTTTACGCGCCGACCGGCGGACAGATATGTCTCGATGGCCGCGACATACTCGATTACGAAACGCATCTGCTCCGCCGTGAGATAGGTCTCGTACTGCAGAAGAATCACATCTTTCGGGGCTCGATCGAGGAGAACATTCGGTACGGGTACATGCGTGCAAGCTTCGAAGAGGTTGTGACCGCTGCAAAGAAAGCGTACCTTCACGAGCAGGTCGAAAAGCTGCCGCACAAATACGAGACCGATGCACAATCGCTTTCCGGGGGGCAGCAGCAGCGGATCGCAATCGCCCGGCTCTTTCTCAAAGACCCTCCGGTGATATTCCTCGATGAGCCGACGGCCAGTCTCGACGCAGTAGCGACCGAACAGATCAAAAACAGTCTCGATGCCATAAAGGCCGATCGTACGGTCGTCGTCATATCGCATAGTATTTCCCAGATCATAGATTCGGACGTAATCTATGTGCTGAAAGAAGGCCGTGTTGTTGAGATCGGCACTCACGACGATCTCTACGACCGCCAGGGTACGTACACCGAAATATTCAATGCATCGGCGCGCAGCCTGAATCTCGACAAGATAGCTCAAACTCTCGAGGCGTAATTATGGAAAGACGACAATTTCTTCAACTCATACCTGCGGCGGCTCTCGCAACTCAGATCCAAGGTCAGGAAAATAAACCTGCAGGGCGGCCGATCGTCGTATCGACCTGGGATTCGGGCATCACTGCCAACAACGCGGCCTGGTCCGAACTGATGAAGCGCAATGGACGGGCGCTCGACGCGGTCGAGGCGGCGGGCCGTGCTTCGGAGGCCGAGCCAAGTTGTTGTGTGGGTCTCGCCGCGTGGCCGGATCGCGACGGGTACGTCACGCTCGACTCATGCATCATGGACGGAAACGGAAACATCGGTGCCGTGTCGTTCCTCGAGCGGATCAAGCACCCGGTCTCGGTTGCAAGAAAGGTGATGGAGACGACGCCTCACGTTCTATTGTCAGGCGAGGGAGCCCAGAAGTTCGCCGTTGCTAACGGCTTTCCACTTGAGTCGGGAAAGCTGTCGCCGGAAGCCGAGAAAGAGTGGAAGAAGTGGCTTGAGAAATCAAAGTACAAACCGGAAGCGAATATCGAGAATCGCCGGGCGCTCGCGACACCGTATTTCTTTGAGGATGGAAGCGCGAATCACGACACGATGGGAACGGTGGCGTTAGACTTCAAGGGACAGATGGCCGGGATGGTCACGACGAGCGGTCTCGCGTTCAAGATGCGCGGGCGGGTCGGCGACTCGCCAATAATCGGCGCCGGTTTGTTTGTCGATAACGAAGTCGGTGCTGCTACGTCCTCGGGAGTCGGCGAAGAGGTCATCCGGATCTGCGGCACGCACACGGTCATCGAGCAGATGCGTTTTGGGAAGACACCCGAACAGGCATGTCACGAGGCCATCCGCCGGATCGTCAAACGTGATCCCGAAAAGGCTAAGGAAATCCAAGTCGGTTTTCTCGCACTTTCTAAAACCGGCGAGGTAGGGGCGTTCTCGATCGCAAAAGGATTCACATACGCGATCACGAGCTCGCAGTATCTGAAGGGCAGGGTTTTCGAGGCGAAGAGCTGGTTCTAAATCTTTAACGCAGAGATCGCGGAGACCGCAAGGTGTTCTATGAACCTGCGGTCTCCGCGATCTCCGCGTTGATGTCACCGGATCTTGCTCCCGGAGTTCACATGAAAATGCAGGTGCCTGGAATCCTGATACTCACCCAGGTTCGTGAGCACCCGTGCGGCTCCTGTTTCTCCGAGCACCAATGCAGCGACCGTCTTTACGACATCAAGCAGCTCGATCAATAGATCGTTTTCCGCAGTTAGCAGATTGTCGACGTGCGTCTTCGGGATAACGACGATGTGCGTTTCCCAGAACGGCCGGGTGTGGTGGTATGCGAGAACGTTGTCGGTCTCGAAAACCTTGTTCACCGGCGTCTTGCCCGAGAGCACCTCGTCGCAGTAGAAATCTTCGGTCGGCATGTCGGGGAATGATAGCGGAGTCTGCTTGTAAATTGCCACTGGCCGAACGAGCGGCAGCCGTGTAGTAAGCGATGCGCTATTTTCGCGCAACCACCACGATCGAAACGCCGAATGGAAATCCGAACCTGCGAAGCCAGTATCGCTCCGCACCGAATAGTTTTCCGAATACTCCATTCAGTGCCGGCACGTTCACGTTGTTCTCGGATTCGGGTTTGATACCGGTGATCCTCATCAAGGTGCGGCCGGCGAGGATCGGAGCGAAGAACGTGAAGTTCGCATATGTCGCACGCTCGACCTTGTAGCCGGCCATGCGAAGCCGGTCCGTGATCTGTTTTCTGGTATAACGGATCCGGTGGTGCGAAATGTCATCCTGCACTCCCCACAGCCACATGAACGCCGGAACAAAGATCAAAGAGTAACCGTCGCGTTTCGTTACGCGGTACATCTCCTTCAGACCGGCGATATCGTCGTCGAGGTGCTCGACCACATCGAGTGCCGTCGTGATATGGAATGTTTCATTCGCATACGGCATCGTCTCCGCAAGACCCTTCTGAACTTTCAAGCCTTTCCGACGACAGAACTCAAGTGCATCGTCAGAGACATCGACACCCTCCGCCTCACCAAACTGCGAAAGCATCTCCAAATTCGCTCCGGTTCCACACCCAACATCCAAGATTCGGAGACTGTTTGGAATCAGGTTTGGAGTCAAGTTTGGAGTCAAGTTTGGAGTCAAGTTTGGAGTACCGCCTTTAGGCGGCCCCCCGTGTTTCTCTCGAGACTCGGCGTGATCACGGCTTGCCGCCTGAAGGCGGGACTCCAAACTGGTCACGATCTCTCGCAGAAACGACTCGAGGATCGCCCGACGTCCGACAAACCACCAATGCGAGTCCTCGACGCGATCCATGATCGCGTACGTGTGCTGCTGCATCTCCTGGGGAAGAACGTTATTCACAGTCATTTTCGATTTTCGATTTTCGATTTTCGATTTCGTTGTTGGGTGCTTTATCGGACTGGCAATGCCGCAAGATCGCAAATCGCAAATCGCAAATCGCAAATATACACATCACCGTTGCCTCAGTCCCAATAACTCACTCGCCCTCGGGCCCGGATTGATGTCCGGCGTCAGTCCGTAGTTATCTCTCAGCCTGCATCCGATGCCTTCTTCGTTCAGGAAGCATCCGCGTTCGGTTTCGCGGCCGAGTATCAGGAGCTGGATTCCTTCTTCCAGATACTCATCGCGTGCGACGCATAACATGTACTCGCCCGACGTCTTATGCGCTTCCCATTCGAGATCGT